>NZ_PIZL01000026.1:0-226362 GCF_002835515.1 Vibrio sp. vnigr-6D03 | reverse complement strand
TAACTGATCGGCATTAGCCTTCGGGCTCTTTTTTTATACCTATTAAATATGAAAAGAAAGATTGACGTAAGAAATAGAAATATCGGGATATTAATAGCATCAATGCCCTTTTAATCGTAAGGATAAAATGCATAATACACTCCACTTATTCCTACAAAGGTAAGACCTTAATGTCTACTGAATCTACTCTGATAGAGCGTTGTGGTTCACAGTGCGAATTGTGTGCATCTCAAGCGCCTCTGCAGCCTTATATTGTTGCCCCACATTCCATGGTAACTGTTGACCATGCCATCATGCTTTGCGGAACATGCTTAAACGAAATTGAAGAGCCAAAAAATATCAACCACTGGCGTTGCTTGAACGACAGCATGTGGAGCCCTGTTGCTCCAGTGCAAGTTACGGCTTGGCGTCAGTTAAAGCGTTTATCAGCAAAAAGCTGGGCACAAGATGCACTAGACATGATTTACTTAGAAGATGACGTGGCGAAGTGGGCAGAGATAGGAATGGACGACGACGCAGAAAAGCCACGTGACGTTAATGGTGTGGAACTCAAAAAAGGTGACGTCGTAACAGTTATAAAGGACCTACCAATTAAAGGTTCTAGCCAAGTCATTAAACAAGGTACTGTCGTTCGTGGTATTGGGTTAACCGATGACCCTAAACATATTCAGGGCAAAGCAAATGGTCAGGCCATGTTTATCATTGCCGAATACTGCCGTAAAAAATGATAGTAAGTTTGTATTTGCCATAAAAAATGCCAGCTAAATAAGCTGGCATTTTTACTTGTGAAAAAGTGTTAGCGATAAAGTCCGATATCGCGTTGTAGGTAAGATGAAAGTTGACCAACATTGTGCTTTGGTTCTACTTTGCTTTCTACGAACAAGATATCCAACAAATGAGCAATCAATCCTTTGATATTTAACGCATAGGTCTTTGATTCCATAGACCCTGGAGCAGCTACTGTTTCAATGTGCATTACCTGTGCCATGATTGCCTCACAAATTATTCTGTTTTCTCGATGGCTCAGATAATATTCGTATTCCAAAAATTCAAAAAATGACTTTTATTAGAATTTCAGATTAGATTTTCTAATGAAACAACTCCTTAACATAAGCTTTTTAAGTAAACTACTTATAGTGACTTTTTATTCAAATAAGTCTTTTAAATTGGCACTTTCTTAGAATATATATTCACGAGCATTTTTAGAATTTACAAATAGAGAACATGGATATTTTTCATTTAATTGGAGTTATCATTAGATATACATTCCCAACATTTATTTCATCGCACTTCTTATCTATCTTGCCTATTACTCAACAGGATTAAACACAACATGTGCAACTTTATTTATATATAAAGCTCATAACCTCATTATTGTTACTGTTCTTATATTTTTCATTCGATTACTTTCTTATGTGCTAACCATCTAAAATATAATATTTAGTTTTACTTAACTATTTATTAAAGACCTTTATGTGCTAGAGAACTCAATTTAATAAAAAGCTCAAACCAACATTGCCGTTACATACTGTTACACAGAGCATCTAAAATAAACGTACGTTGTTTCAAACACTTAACATAGTAAGCTTATAGTAGATAACATTATGAGTTAATTACGTATTTCTTTTATTCGATAACAGAATAAAATCAACGCCCATTTTTAAAAATGTTTCGATGTGCAATCAATGGAGTACGCATGCTTAACCGCCTATTAAATCGACTTAATGTGTCAGCAAAAATACAGCTGATTATCATTGTAGCTAGTCTCATAATTTTTGGCGCAAAGATATTTTCCGCATTGAACCTAAAAGATCAGATGATTAACGAAAGAAAGCAAGCTGCTGAATCTTTGGTTCAGAGCGGTATTAGCCAAGTTAATCAAATTGAAAAACTCGTCATTCAGGGAAAGCTTTCATTGGAAGAAGGTCAAACCAGAGCGATAGATCTGATCAATACAAAGCGATATGGAAGTAGCGGCTATTTTTGGCTTAATGATATAGACGGTGTAATGGTCACACACCCAATTAAGCCAGAGTTAAACGGCAAGAATATGGTCAGACACAACACTGCATATATCTCAAAGGCGTTTCGACAATTTGTCGATACTGCTCGTACAGAAGGCAGTGGTTTTGTTGCTTACGACTGGCCAAAGCCGGGTAGCAGCGAATTAGAAAAGAAAGTGTCCTTCGTTGCAAAGTCCAATCAGTGGAATTGGGTGTTAGGAACAGGTGTATATTTTACCGATGTTGAACAAGCATTCGAAGATGAATTAGTAACGACGTTAATCCATACGTTTATTTTTGTTGTTGCTCTTGTCATTTTCTCAAGCCTAATTGCTCAAAATATATTAAAACCATTAAATAAACTTACCCGAACCATGTCTCTTATTGCCGATGACAAAGACTTGTCTATTGTTATGAAAAACAAAGGCAAAGATGAGCTAGCCACAATGGCAACTGCCTTCAATAAGATGAATACGAATCTTCGTGATGTCGTGGTAAATATCCATGGAAACACGGATTCATTAGCCTCTCAGGCTGAAGAGCTATCGAGTGTGACGCATCAAATCCAATCGGGTATTCGAGATCAAAAAGAGCAGACACTTGCAGTGGCTAACCGAGTAGAGCAACTTACTCTCTCAGCAGATTTAGTTTCAGAAAAGGTAGAAGTCGCATTACTCACGACCAGGGAGTCGACCGATACTATTGCAAGTGGTACCCGAAGCGTTCACGAAAACCTCGATGTCATTCAAGGCGTTGCGGAAGAAGTACAAGCTACCGTAAAAATAGCGGAAAACTTGGAAGCATCCTCCAACGAAATTGGCGACATTCTTGATGTCATTAAGCAAATTGCAGAACAAACAAACCTATTGGCGCTGAATGCCGCCATAGAAGCTGCAAGAGCTGGTGAACAAGGTCGTGGGTTTGCCGTTGTCGCTGATGAAGTTAGAACGCTCGCCCAACGTACACAAGAGTCTACCGGAAATATCCAGCGTATTATCTCTGACCTGCAAATGGGCGTACAGCACACTGTCAACTCGTTAGAGAACTGCCAACATAAAGCAGAGCTAGGGATAGAAAAAGCGACAAACTGTGGTGATGCCTTAACTAGCGTACAAGCGTCAATTAAAACACTGGCTGAAATGTCTACCGACATCGCGAACTCAGCAGAAGATCAGCGACATCAAATACTCAGTATTGGAAACAGCATATCCAGTATTTCCGAGGTCGCTGAACAGACGGAAATTGGAACCAGTCATACGTCTCAATCCAGTGAGCAGCTTAGCGTTATGGCACAGCGTTTAAATGGGCTAGTGAACGCGTTTAAGGTGTAGATTTTACTTATTCTATCTAAAGGGAGCACTCGCTCCCTTTTTTATTGATGTAAAGTTTGATATTTGTCGCTCAGACGCCTTGCAAGATCTTGCGGGAACTTGTTTCGTGCAATGGAGGACGTAACCAAAACAATATCAATATTCGGTAGTTTGGGTAACCAAGGTAATTCTAACTTATTAACGCCCTCGCCTATGCTTTTAGATGCCATTACTCCCAACGCTAGCCCCCTTCTGACGATACTTCTTTGTGCCACCGCGCTTCCACAACTGGATATTATTTGGAATGGAATATCGAGCTTTATAAGTCCTTCTGTCGCCGCGTGATAAAACTTACAGTCTTTTTGAAATAGAGCCAGTGGTAAGGGTTTTTGTTCCAATATTTTCTCGTTGTCTCCAATGAACCAGATTCCAATATCATTGGAAATTAGATACCCTTCTTCACTGTTAGGTAGCCTAGTAACAATACCAACATCAAGCCGCCCACTATCAAGCATGATCCGCACACGGTTACTTGGAGCACAAGTGATTTGTAAGTCTAAACTGTCAAACTCCTCATGCAGTAAACTCACTAAGTTCGGTAAAATGGAATCTGCATAGTCGTCTGGGCAACCCAAGCGAATTACAGTTTGAGTTTGCTGGTTCTTTATTTCGCTAACCGTTTCATCGTGTAACTGGAGGATATTTCGTGCATATAGAGCTAACCTCTGACCGTCACCGGTTAACGCTAAGTTCCTCCCCTCTTTAACAAACAAAGGCTTATCAAGTTCACTTTCAAGCTTTTTCATTTGCATGCTGATTGCCGATTGGGTTTTGAATGTCTGTTTTGCCGCTCTCGTGAAACTACCGGTATCGACAAATGCTAAAAAGCTTCGCAGTGCCTCAATGTCCATATCTCATCCTATTTAGTACGACTCTGCACATATTCTCTTATGAGTAATGCTCAAATCACCCATTCATTATTCGAATACAATCTATAAAAACTACGAATTAGTTTCGTTCGCTACTTTTCATTAACTTTAAATGAACTTCATCCACAAGGAAATGCGAATGCTGTTAGTTATTGGAAATAAAAATTACTCAACCTGGTCGCTACGCGCATGGCTAATACTATATAAATCAGAGGTTAAATTCGAAGAGAATCTAATTCAACTTGATACACCTGAATTCTATACAGAGATAAAAAAATTCAGCCCTGCACAAAAAGTACCTACCTTAGTTGATGGTGACCTAACGGTTTGGGATTCTCTCGCTATCTGTGAATACATCAATGATTCTTATATGTCAGGTACAGCTTGGCCTGATGACACAGCACAAAAAGCGAAAGCAAGGTCACTCGCATCAGAAATGCATTCAGGTTTTGTGGCATTAAGGAATGAAATGCCAATGAATATTCGAGCGAGAAGAAGTATTAACCTTTCGCAAGAAGCCAAAGCCGACATAGCTAGAATAGATCAAATATGGTCTGAACAATTTAGAGCCTTTGGAGATAAAGGAGGTTGGTTGTTTGGACGCTGGAGTATTACCGACGCTATGTATGCGCCCGTCGCACTTAGATTTCAAACATACGGTATTGAGCTATCACCAGAGGCTCAGGCTTATCAAGAGTATGTTATGAACTGTGATGCGACAAAAGAATGGATAGAAGGCGCGCTAAAAGAAGAAGAGATCGTTAACAAGGATGAAGCTGGAACGTCGGTGCTTTAACGATATAGGGTAATAAATGTAATTCCGGCTGAGCAATAGAATTAAGCCGTAAATCTCACCAATTGAATATTAAAAAAGCAGGTCCAAGGACCTGCTTTCTTCTATTTTACGCTTCTACGCTACGTGTGCGAGGTGCTCTTTCGCCACGATGGCTTCCGCGGTGATCACCACCTCGGTTACGATCGAAGCGACGCTCGCCGCCTTCACGGTTTCCACGACCTTGGCCACCTTCTCGGTTTCCGCGACCACCCTCGCGATTTCCACGACCTTGACCGCCTTCACGGTTTCCGCGATAGCCGCCGCTACCACGGTGACCTTCACGACGCCCGCCTTCACGACGACCACGAGATTCGCGGAAATCATCAAAGTCACACACAACGGCACCAACTTCTTTCTGGCGAATACGCAGTTTGCGTAGTTTACCAGCCACTTCAGAAGTCATTGCTTTAGGAAGCTGTACGAAGGTATGACCTTGTGCAAGTTTGATTGCACCGATAGAACCTTTAGTCAAACCTAACTCGTTTGCTAGAGCGCCAACGATATCTTTAACTTGTACGCCTTGCTCACGACCAACCTGAAGCTGGTAAGTATCCCAGTCTTGGTTGTTATTGCCGTAACCACGTGCACCATCGCGACCACCTTCACGGCGCTCTTTACGACGTTTCTTATCGCGCTCAATCGCTTCAATCATTGGATCTTCACCAATGTAGAACAGTGGGCGTTTGCCCTGTTGGCGCTTAAGAAGAATCGCTGCAAGTGTTGCAGCATCGATTTCTAGAGACTCTTGAAGTTTTTCAATCAAGTCGCCGAACTTGTCTAATGCTTTGTGCTCTTTTTCAGCAGCAAGTTCATTACCAAGTTTAACCAAACGCGCTTCTGCTACTTTGTCGCGAATAGGAAGTTGGATTTCTTCCATAGATGACTTAGTCACTCGCTCAATAGTGCGAAGCATACGGATTTGGTTAGTGCGAACAAGAAGAATCGCCTTACCTTTACGTCCAGCACGACCAGTACGACCGATGCGGTGGATGTATGACTCTACATCGAATGGGATATCGTAGTTAAATACGTGAGTGATGCGTGGAACATCAAGACCACGTGCAACAACGTCTGTTGCAACTAAGATGTCAATAACACCTTGTTTGATGTGATCAACAGTACGTTCACGCTGAGACTGAGGAATATCGCCGTGTAAAGCAGCTGCTTTAAAGCCACGCGCAGACAACCAATCAGCCAAACGCTCAGTATCTTGACGAGTACGAACAAAGACAATTGAAGCGTCAGTTTCTTCTGTTTCAAGAAGGCGAGACATTGCTTCGTCTTTTTCAACACCTTTAACAACCCAGAATTGTTGTTCTACTTTATCAACGGTGTGGTTCTTACCTGCTACATCAATGTGCTCAGGGTTACGAAGGAAGCGCTCTACAATGTTTTTAAGCATCGGAGGCATAGTCGCAGAAAACAGTACGCGCTGCGCTGTTTCTGGCGCTTGTTCCATGATCCAAGTTACATCATCAACAAAGCCCATGTTTAACATTTCATCCGCTTCATCAAGAACGAACGTGTGGACTTCATCTAGGTGTAGACGATCGCGGTTGATCAAATCTTGAACTCGACCAGGAGTACCGACAACAATGTGCGCACCTGACTTAAGTGCACGCATCTGATCAACGATGGATGCACCACCGTAAATCTCAAGAACTTTAAGTCCTTTAATGTTTTGACCTAGGTTCTTCATTTCAGCCGCTACCTGAATCGCAAGCTCACGAGTTGGGGCAAGAACAATTGCCTGTGGCTTACGCTGGTTTAAGTCAAGCTTATTAAGAAGAGGAAGAGAGAAAGCTGCAGTTTTACCCGTACCTGTCTGCGCTTTACCTAGAGCATCTTTTCCTTCAAGAAGATGAGGAATAGCTGCTGCTTGAATTGGAGTTGGAGAAACGAACCCCATACCTTCAAGTGAAGAAAGAATGGCGTCATTAAGTGCTAATTCACTAAACTGAATTACAGAATCTTGCATTGGGATCCCACTATATTAAAACAAAAACAAACGGTCCCACGTGCTCTACCAATTCCAATACCAATCCAGAAGGTATACTGACTCCGTTCAGATGCGGATAAGTAATAAAACGCATCAAGCCGCTAGGGACATCATTAAGGGAGACGGATTCTGCCTGAAAAGCACAAGAAATGCCAGAAAAAATTGAAATTCATCACATTTTTCATTGTTTTCCTCTTTTTTGGGTCATCAAATGGACATATTGCACACTTTTGCATCTTCGACCCCCGACTTTATAAAGCTTTCAACCCCACTAAATCAGGGGAAAATTTCTACTTTATCTAGCAATGCGGAAATTCAGACTATATAGTGAAGCGGATAATTAACAGCGACCAATAAAGATGTTTCAAGATAACCCGTTACTAGCTCAATTAAAGCAGCAAATAAAAGAAAACCTTCCAACTAAAGAAGGGACAATTAAAGCGACAGACAAAGGCTTTGGATTTTTAGAAGTAGATAGTAAGACTTCTTTCTTTATCCCACCTCCTTACATGAAAAAGTGTATGCATGGGGACAAAGTGGAAGCCATCATCCGAACAGAGAATGAAAAAGAAGTAGCAGAACCAGATAAACTGATAGAGCAGTCTTTAACTCGCTTTATCGGCAGAATTAAAATGTTCAAAGGTCGCTTAAACGTGACCCCAGACCATCCCCAACTTAAAAAACTCTCTTTAAAAGCAAAAGCCAAGAAAGGGTTAAACCCTGAAACCTTAAATGAAGGTGATTGGGTAGTGGCTCATTTGACACGCCATCCTCTTAATGGCGAAAACGGTTTCTTTGCCGAAATTTCAAAAAAAATCACCGACGCGAACGACAAGATAGCACCTTGGTGGGTAACTCTAGCCCAAAACGACTTGCCAAACAGTGAACCGGATGGCATCGAAAATTGGGAACTTAAAGACGACGCTGATCTTGAACGCGTCGACATGACAAACGTTCCTTTCGTTACGATTGATGGTGAATCAACGAAAGATATGGACGATGCGTTATATGCTAAGAAAGACGACAACGGTGGTTTTGACCTCACGATTGCAATAGCTGACCCAACAGCCTACATCACACCAGACGATGAAATGGATAAAGTCGCTAGAGACCGTGGATTCACGATTTACATGCCTGGCAGAAACATTCCAATGTTGCCACGAGATTTAGCCGATGAACTTTGTTCTCTCTTGGAAGACGAAATCCGCCCTGCCCTTTGCTGCTCCGTCACAGTCGATAAAGATGGCGTTATCGGCGACGATATTCGATTCTTTGCTGCTAACATCAAATCGCATGCCCGCTTAGTCTACGACCACGTTTCAGATTGGTTAGAAACAGGTACTTCTGACAACTGGAATCCGAGCGACGCTATTGCTGAAGTAGTAAAAGATTTGCACGAGTTTGCACTAGCACGTGCAGATTGGCGTGAAAAAAATGCTGTTGTTTTTCCTGACCGCCCAGACTATCGGTTTGAATTAAGTGAAGACAACGACGTAATCGCAATACACGCTGATTCACGCCGTACCGCTAATCGCTTAGTTGAAGAGTCGATGATCACCGCAAATATTTGTGCGGGTAAAGCGCTTAAAGACCGTTTTGGTACGGGTGTATTCAATACACACGCTGGTTTCAAAGAAGACAAATTGGCTGAAGCGTTAGAGCTTATCAACACCGACAACGCTGAACCATTTACCTCTGAAGAGGCGAAATCACTAGAAGGATTCAGCAAAATCCGTCGTTGGTTGAGTAACAAGGATACGTCGTATTTAGATAATCGCATCCGAAAATACCAAGCATATAGTGAAATGGGGAACCAACCTGAAGCGCACTACGCCATGGGTTTGGATATTTACGCAACGTGGACTTCACCTATTCGTAAATACGGTGACATGATTAACCACCGTATGCTAAAAGCACTCATCCTTGATAAGGAACCAGTACAAAAGCCCGATGATCAAGTTGGTGAAGAATTAGCGCTTCATCGCAAGCATCATAAAATTGCAGAACGCAATGTCGGTGATTGGTTATATGCACGTACATTGATAGATGCGCCTAAGAACAAAACCTGTTTCCAAGGTGAGATATTCGACGTAAATAGAGCTGGCGCTCGTATCCGTATTTTGGAAAATGGTGCGTCTGCTTTTATACCGAGCTCACAAATTTTAGATAATAAAGAACGCATAGAATGTAACAGTGAACTCGGTCAAGTCATCATCGATAAGTCTGTTGAGTGGCAACTAGGTGATGTGCTTGAAATTATCTTGATCGATGTCAACCTTGAAAATCGTAACCTTGTCGCGAAACCAACTAAAGTTTTTGGAACAAACTAAACACTTCTCAAAGTTTATATAAAAAATAATCACTTAAGAGCTCTCTAAGAAAGGAGAGCTCTTTTTGTTTTCATTAAATAAAATGCGCATTTCAGTTAAAGCAACGCCTTATCAATTACTTACGTTAACAAACTTCTAGTTGTCTCATTAATTGGCATCAGTCATAATTCAGCTCAACTTTCCTTGATTTCAAAAACTCAATAGAAATAATTAAGTTACGGAAGAAACAAAAACAGAGAAGTGCTATGGCGAATGTAACCCTACAAAAGTTCAGCAATTTCCAACAACGAGATCGTGATAGATATCACGCCGCCAATCCAGTCATTTTTATGGTGATTGAAGGCAGCGCTTCATTCAAATTTCCCGATGGCGTTATTGGAAAGTTAAGCAGTGGAGAATTTACTTTATTGGATATCTCACTGCTGACTGATGTAAAGACAGATCTTGAGAATAACGCAATTAATGCAACAGCTATCCATTTGGATACTTCAATTTTACAAAGCATCAAAGCTGGCACTGAAGATTACGTCTTCGGTAAGCAAGAGAATTCCTTTGTTAAATTCGATTCTGATGATGTCGTCGCGCAATCCATCCAAGATTTGCTTATCGGTATTCTGGAAAAAGCAAAAGGACCAAACGAAACAGCGGAGTTTCTTGCTAGAGCACTTGTGAGCGAGATGCTAAAAGTGAACCCAAGCCTTAGACGCTTGATTCACAACTCATTTGAGCTAAAAGTTAGCCAGCGAGTTATTCAACACATTGAAAAAAATATTCGAAGCGAAATCTCGCTTGAAAGCGTTTCTCGCACACTAGGTATGTCTCCGGCGACACTTAAGCGACGTTTGTCTGCAGAAGAGCTCTCGTTTTCGCACCTATTGAAGGAAAAGCGTATAAACTACGCAGCGAACCAACTGCGTGCTTCTCACGAGTCTATTTGTGAAATCGCTTTCCAAAGCGGCTTTAAAAGCGCTGCACACTTCAGTACTGCGTTTAAGAGCATTCAAGGTATGACGCCTAAAGAATTCCGCTCTCGCATTAACTGGAACCGTGAGGAGCTCAGACACGCCACTATGTGAACCTAGTTCTCATAGCGGCGCATTGAAATGAGATAAATTCGCCAATTTGCTTTTAATGAGGAATCAGTACCAAATACAATTCTCTTGGTCTGATTCGATCACCGAAAACACTTGTGACAAATCTCTACTATGTGGCACCACCGGATGTGGGTGCCACACTTTCGACAACGATTCCTTCTGACGCTTATTGACGAATAATTGCCAAGTGTGTTCATCTGGGTCGAATTCTACTTTTGCTACATCTTTTGAATAATCTGGGTGCCCTGAATCCAATTTAAAAAAGGATTTAGTAAACAATACCCCCGATTCTAGAACCTCAAAATGCGCTTTTCCATGCTCAATGGGCAAGCCTTGGTTTCTGTGTTCGCACAGTTTGCTCGCCAGCTTATCGAGGCGTTGGCGGTCAATATCACATACCAACATGGATCTATCCTCCTTCCTTTACCCCACAATAACTATAAACCCACTTCTCAGTTTTATCCTTTATTGAGCGAATATTTTCATCAATTACTCGCCTAAGACTGACTCCATATCTGTTCTTTCAGGATTAAGTACCCTCAAAAAATGGACTTAAGTGAATCAAATATCAGTAGAGTTATATCGATGCTGCTTGTAAAAAGCGGATTCACAAAAGTGTCATTGTTACGACATATGATGGCTCGAAATAATATCCACTATATGGAGTAATCTATGTTTCGCGTTGCGTTTGCCGCTTTACTTTCCTTGTTCGCTTTTTCTATACATGCCAATGAAATCAATGTTACTGGCTCGACATCCATGAGCCGCATCATGGATGTGGTCGCAGAAAAATACAATTCAGAGCACCCTGATACGTTTGTCGCTATTCAAGGAATAGGCTCAACCGCTGGAATAACTTTGGTAAAGAAAGGCGTAGCTGAAATTGGAATGAGCTCACGCTATTTGACGGATGCAGAATTCGACGAGTCACTGGCTGTCTACCCCATCGCATTCGACGGATTAGCTGTCGTTGTTAACCGCGCTAACACAATAAAAAATTTATCGCGTAAGCAGCTGACGGATATTTATTTAGGGAAAGTGAGTAACTGGCAACAGCTTGGAGGCGAAGATCGAACTATCGCTGTCGTGACAAGAGAAACCTCATCTGGGACTCGTTACAGTTTTGAAAGCTTGCTTGGGCTAACTAAAGTCGTCAATAACCGCTTAGTGTCCAATATTAACGCTGAAAACCTAGTCGTAAACAGCAACAGCATGGTGAAAACGATAGTGAACCATAACCCTCAAGCGATTGGTTTTATCTCACTAGGCTCAGTTGACCGCTCTGTGAAGGCGATATCTTTTGAAAATGTAACACCAACAAGTCAAAACATCGCAAATAATAAATATGAACTGTCGCGACCATTTCTATTGTTTCACGATAAAGAAACGATTACAGAACAAGGAAAGTTGTTCATAAACTATGTTTTGTCGGAAAAAGGTCAGACGTTTATTGAGGACTACGGCTACACCGGAATTCACTCCTCTGATTAATAAATAACACCCAAAAATATAAAAAGGCTGCCACTTGGCAGCCTTTTTACGTTAATTAACGACTATATTACTAATCGAATTACCGACACAACGACACACCCAGGTCGGCGAATACCTTCAATTTCCACTTTAATTTCACGCTCAATTTCTATGCCTTTAGAAACTGGAGTAACTTTAAGAAGCTTACTTCTAGCACGAATGCGATTTCCGGCTTTCACTGGATATGGGAAACGAACATGATTCAACCCAATGTTAACCGTCATTTTTGCTGCAGGAAACTGTGGGTTCTCGGGGTCAACACTGTCTGTGAGCTTAGAGAGCATCGACAATGTAAGAAAACCGTGCGCAACTGGTGTTTTGAACGGTGACTCTTGAGAAGCACGCTCTGGATCGGTGTGTATCCACTGCATATCTTCCGTTACTAAGCCAAACGCGTTAATACGCTCTTGGTCGATCGTAGCCCAATCACCAACATGAATCTCTTCATTTAATTGATTCTGTAATTCGAGATACAACTTTTCCGCCTCTTCCGACATTGGAATAAGCGTTTTGTCTACTTGTGGAGACTCTTCATTAACTGCAGGTGTACTGTGATCTTTAACCCATGGAAAAAGATGTTGCGCGTGCGCTCTATTAACAATATCACTCCAGTATTCACGCAGCATCGGAGACATCAATTCACGAAACTCGAAATGATGCTTCTTAGCCAGTGACTCACTTTTGTGTTTGAGAATATCAACAACTTTCATATTTTACCTTACTACACAACAACTCTCATAAGAGTTCTTAATAGTAATTTTGAATGAGATTAGTAAAAGTGGCAAATACTTTCGGGCGAACAAGTGTTGTCTGAAACAGTATATATCCTTAAAAAACATAAAGATAAACAATAAAACAATATTTTATTATCCCCTTATGCCAAAGGGGGAATTGATTATATTTTTAACATTTCGCTATCAAATACTCTCTTTTATCAACTCAATACAATGTCAATGAGTACGAAGTCACCATATCGTTCAAAATACCGCCAAACGTTTTAAAAACTTAATTTATTCCTTTACAAGGATCGAGCATTTACATAGTATTTGCACCGCAACGGAGAGATGGCTGAGTGGTTGAAAGCACCGGTCTTGAAAACCGGCATACGTTAATAGCGTATCTAGGGTTCAAATCCCTATCTCTCCGCCACATTAAAAAAGGGCGCTGTTTTCACAGCGCCCTTTTTGCATTTTAATCTTAGAAAGTTTCGAAAAACAGAAACGCCTCTTTTCACTTACTAGGCACAGCCTCGAAGTTTAGTCTCTGTTCGATCTTCTAGTTATTACGTAAACATTAGACAAGACTAAAATGAGGAAATTACTCTTAGTTTGGTTTTCTGTAGAGGTTAACGAAGCGAGAAGAAATCGGGTGAGTTAGTGCTTATGCCAGATGGCTTAATTATCTTATGTTCACATCAGTTAGTCGGTATTCTTATATTATATTTTAGTCCATCATCCGATTTCACCTGAATACTTCCTTCTAGCCCCCATATTACAGTCATATAAATAATAGTTGCACTAAATCCTAAGTGTTTATCTATTCTCTTGGTTGTGAAGAATGGGTCAAAAATCTTTCCTAAGTCATTAAACTCCATCCCGACACCATTATCTTTATATGTAATAACAATTTCCTTACCATTTTTTTCTAGGTTAATGTCAATCGCCTTATTACCCCCCTCAATGAATGCATGATCGAGAGAGTTTTCAATTAACTTATCGAATAGTTTGATAATAAGTTTCTTCTTTGTTGAAACAGCAATATCATTGCAAACCAGATTCAGCGTAACATTATTCTCTTCAAGTTCTTTCTCTTTTGACTTACTAATATCACAAATTAGATCTTGCAGGTTTACTTTTTCTATATCGGGTAGATCATGTACTGGCAATGTTTTAAAAGCTGTTATTAATTGATTTAATTTATTAAGATTTGTAGTAATCAGTTGAGATATACTTTCTTCCTGTTCAATCCAACTTATTATATCATCGCGTGTAAGTTTATTTGATTCTAGTTTCCCATTCATCCTATTCGTTTGATCTAGAAGATGACTACTTGAGGTAACGCATACTCCAATAGGCGTATTCATTTCATGTGCAACCCCCATTATGATATTAATCATGGTAGAAAAAAGTTGTGCGCGGTATTTCTCTTTTTGTGCTTCTAATATTGATAGTACGCTTTTAACGCGAATGAGAACTTCTTTAGCTCTGAATGGCTTAGTTATATAGTCGTGCCCTCCCGCTGAGAATGCTTCCTCAATTGAATTGGTATCCGAATTGGCACTAATAAAAACAACAGGAACGTCACATAACTCAGGGGTCAATTTTAACTGTCTACACGCTTCAATCCCACTAATCCCCGGCATGTTAATATCCATCAAAACCAAGTCCGGGACATTATTAGC
Source organism: Vibrio sp. vnigr-6D03 (assembly GCF_002835515.1). Lineage (NCBI taxonomy): Bacteria > Pseudomonadati > Pseudomonadota > Gammaproteobacteria > Vibrionales > Vibrionaceae > Vibrio > Vibrio sp. vnigr-6D03. The sequence continues at coordinate 211,931 of NZ_PIZL01000026.1, read as the reverse complement.
AATGCTTTTTATGGCCATTTCACCATTTATAGCCACTCTAATGTTATAGCCTTCGCCAGTCAAAATTGATTCTAGGAGTTTTAGATTAGCAGGTGTATCGTCTACTATCATAATGTCCTTCATTTTAACTTCCCCCGCTTTTTGCGAAAATACAACACGAAATTATTCATATACTTAAATTCATTAGCTACAACTCCTAGTGCTTTCTAACATTTAAAATTATTGTTAATACAGCACCTTCATTCTGTCACTTATCTTTAGCCTTTAATTTTGCCAAAATATTAGCCAATTCAAAATTTTCTAGCATTTCTATTATCCACTGTGACTCATTACTAAACTCAGCTGGCATTTTTTCGCATAGCTTTATCGCACTTTTTGTATCCCCCATCTCAATCAGCTCAATTAGCGAGTTGTGTTGCTCCGGAGATAGTGATTTTAAATTAATTTCTCGAGGTTCTGTTTCATCTGTTACTTCATCATCATTTGATTTTGTTTCAATAACTGAATGTTCTAAATAGTTAATCAAGCTTTTAATTAATGTTTGCTTTGCCAAAGGTTTAGTCAGTAGATCGTTACATACTTTGAGTAATTCTTGTTGTTCGTCGACCATTGCAGAGGCGGTAACCATCACTAACGGCATACAATTAGGTCCCAAATCCTCTCTGAGTTTAACGCATAGCTCTTGCCCATCGATAACAGGCATTTTTAAATCTGTAAGAACTAAATCTGGCTTAAAAGCATGTATTTTTTCTAATGCGTCTTGCCCATTTTCAGCTTCCATTATGTCGAAAGACCAATCGGACAAATAACTCGATATAAGGCTTCTGTTGTATGGGATATCATCGACGATCATTATTTTCGCGGGTTCAAACTCGATTTTTTCGAAGGAAACTTGAAGACTTTCATTAATCATGTCAGGTAGTTGTGTATCACACTTCTCTACATCGGGTATCATAATGCTAAAACGGGAACCCATATTTTCCCCTTCACTCGAGACATTGATCTCCCCCCCCATTAAATGGACAATTTCTAAAGTAATAGCTAACCCGAGGCCTGTACCACCGTATTCAGAGCTTTTTTGACCTGACATTTGTTCAAAAGCATGAAATATACGCTGCTGCTGTGATTTTGGAATGCCTTTCCCTGTATCGATAACATCGATGTAGATATCGACCTTTCTATCAATACTTGAAGGCGTTGTCCTAATGCTAACTTTGACGCTACCATCGCGTGTAAATTTCACGGCATTGCTACAAAGGTTTATCAATACTTGTTTGAGTTTCAATGTATCAAGTAATACACAACCTTCTAAGTCGTCACTGGATTGGATTTCAAAAAGGATATCTCGCTCACTAGCTTGCTTGTAGAAAAAGCTGTATAGCTCATTCAAGAGTTGCTTAAGCGAAGTGGGGTTATGTTCCAGCTCCATCTTGCCCGATTCAATTTTAGCAAGATCGAGAACGGAATTGATCAAGGCAAGCAACGTGTTACCAGCACTGCTGATTGCTGTTAAATAGCCAATGCTTTTAGTATCGTGCATCTGCGACTTTAGCATTTCAGAAAAACCCAACACAGCGTTTAATGGTGTTCTCAACTCATGTGACATGTTAGATAGAAACTGACTTTTCGCCTGATTAGCCCGTTCTGCTTCGTCTTTGGAAATTTCCGCTTTTTTGCGGGCGTCTTCAGACTGCAACTGTGCCACCGAAAGTTCTTCAGTCCGCTCTTTTACACGCATTTCCAAATCTTGGTTTAGCCGTTTAATATCGGCCAGCATTGTCATTCTTAAAATCGCAGTAACCCCCATTCTAAAAAGGGTCGAAACAAATTCATTTCCGACGTACTGACGCTGCACATTTCCAACCTTTCCTCTTGTATCGAAGATGGCGATGACCTTCTGTTCATGAATCATGGGTATGCAGCATCTCAAATCCGAATTGTTCTCTGCGAATTCTGTTTGTTTTTGATTGATTGATTTTAATAGTAAGTCGTCAATGCTATGAACTTCATCAGAACCTTTGTAAGCCTGCTGTCTTGCATCATTCCATAGATAAATCTCACAAGAGTCGAGCCGTAGGTAGCCCATAAGAACGTTTTTAATAATGGTTAATATATAAATTTCCGATTGCTCACGGTTATCTATCGAAATAATTTCAGAAAGCTCTTCTCCCGTTGTGTTTAAGGTATTTAAATCGGATATTTTCTTACGAATCGAATCTCGCATGATCGCAAAGCTATTGGCTAAACTTCCAATTTCATCCTTTCTTTCCTTTTCTATGTCGCAAGATAAGTTCCCCTTGGCTAACTCGTCTGAAGACACTTTAAGTTTTTGTAACGGATTGATGACAACAATCATAAGAATCATATAAATAGCAGTGTATAGCACCGCAAACAGCACAACGCTTTCTACTATGGTATTTATTATTAAATCAGTTAATTTTTCTCTTAGAAAATCCCTTGTAATATAGACTTTTGCTACCCCAATTACTTCATCATCAGCAGAGTTACCTGAACCCACTGAATTAAATAGGATATTTTCTTCTCTATAATAGAGATTTTCGTTGATGTCCTGAAAGTCTTCGTTTAAACCGACCAGTTCCCAGTTTTCATCTCTGGTTTGACCATGTGTTACGTAGGTATTGGTTGAATCTTTAATAAGGATTGAATGAAACTCTTTATCATTCATTTCAGATATAATGATTTGATATACCTGATCACTATAAATGTTATAGAGTAACTTCCCTAACCCCAACGACATTCGAGTTAAGGTTGCATCCATTTTCTCTTCAACTTGTCTTTCTAGTTCTTTTTCTGACTGGTAATAATTAAACACACCTAAAATGGTGCTAATAATAATGAATACGATTAAAAGAGGGATTCCAAGTTTGCTGCGAATACTATTGAATAAATTGGAATTTTTTATCATTTTATATTCTGCTTAGTTAGTGGAACTATGCAAATGAAAAAGATGCGTATATTTACTTACGCATCTCATTGTAACCGTAATACATATCAAAATTTTCCAACATCAAGCAGCGTGTATATACGGTCTTCTTTACCCAGGTATGCAATCGCCTTTACAGCACCTTCATTCAACACATCCACTGAAGACCAGATTGCCCCCTCAAAGTCAGGGTTTTTCTTCAAAAATTCTTCTACTGATGTTTGTGCTTCTTGCACCGATTTTTCTGAAATAGTCACTTGGCTTCGCCCCATAAGGTCAAGATTGCTGTAGGTTTTTAACACACCATCCATAATCCTTGTTCTTCTTCTAGACGCTACATTGTCTTCTGATGTAATAACCAATAAATCCGTCTTATCGTTTTTTGTCATTTTATCAAACAGCAATGGTGTAATTAGCGCTGAGAGGGTGTAATCATTCAGTGTTTCCCCATCATTTGTTTCTGTTCCCCAATTCCCTTCCATCGTCGGCCAAGATGAGGATTGGACATACTGGTCGGAAAACTCGCCTGTTTCACTCCATGGAAACTTACCTATTTGCGGAAGGTTGTTTTTAGTGGCAAGTATTGTGGGTACGTACAAGTTATAAGGCACGACATCACCGCAATAAATTTTCTCGGATTCGTTGTCTTTGTTGAAGATATCATTCATGCAGTCTGCCACCTGTCTTCCCATCATCTCAAAATTCTGAGATTCTGTAGCCAGAAAAGAAGGCCTTTGCCTGATCATGTCAAATGTCCATTTGTTTCCATCAATACCTGTGGTGTAAACGCTGTTCCCTTTCTTTGCATTTAATATGGCTTGTGTTGCTCCTGCTGCGGGTTCATCCCATGCTGCCCATACCGCTCCGTCGAAATCAGGATTGTTTTTAAGATAGTCCGACACAAAACTTCTTGAGTCCTGCACTTGCCCGGGAATGCTCGTGTGGTGCATTTTTACCAATTTGATATCAGGATACTCCGCCAATATCGCTTCCATTATGTCCGTTCTTTTTCTAATACCGTGATGATCTAACCAAGTAACAGCAAGCAATTCCTTTTTGCCATCGACGAGCATTTTATCAAACAAAAATTTGGTGATTCGGGCTGATAAAAAGTAATTATTTGAAGTTATATTTGTTACTACGTCCTTGTGGAATCCTGCATCCCCATTTATTACCGGAATACCGGCATTTTTTGCTTTCAAAAGTGCAGATTCAATAAGGTTAGGGTCGAGCATATCATTAAAAATCGCATCTACTTCACGGTCGACAAAATCATCAAAGTAATCATCGGCTTTGCTATAGTCTCCGAAAATTTCGGCTTTAATTACATTCCAACCATATTCCTTGGCTCTTAAGGAAAAAGAATTACCGAAGCGGAGCATCGTATTCGATTGAAAATCAACGGTTATTATGGCGACCGTTTTCTGTTTTTCTTCGGCGTTCGTACTCAGAGGACTTATAATTAATATTACAAAAAATGTCACCAGTAACCTTGCTCTAAAATTCCACATTTTCTTACCTAATTGCCGCTTTTAAATTTAGAAAATCAGCCTTGTTTTTTTAATTATTCATGCTAAGACTGAATGAAATATATAAATGCGGAGACCTCTCTCTGGCAGGTTTTTCTGTCTAAGTAGCTATGGAGGAAACGCACATTTAAAAGATAGTTTAGGTTTCTTTAAAACTCCAACCATCGAATACCCGAGTCAAAAGCAATTTATTTTCACATCAATGTTCGAGCGTTTATTCAGACAATCATACCCAGCCATTTACGTTCGTTTGGAGGAATGGAGTGGACGTTTCAAACTGAAACGAGACGCTTTTATTGCAGCGATTTTTTTCTTGTTGCTACAAGCGTACCTTTTCTCCCATCACAAAAGTCTAAAATTGGACATTTATGTACTAATGGTATATTTTTGGACTGAGTTTAAGTGTTGAACTAGGACAGTTAAGGTGGGTTTATGGTTCATTCAACTAACGCTGTATTTGCGAACGGCTTATCTACAGAAGATAAAGAAGTCCGCTCAACAGGCTTAAAAGCTGCATTGAGTATTTTGGAAAAGTGGTCTTTGACTAATAACCAGATGATGCAGATTCTTGGTCTCAAGAAAAGCCAGTTTTTTAAAGCCAAAGCTAACCCAAGTTCTCTAAGTATAAGTAATGATCTTTTAGAACGAATTAGTCTTATTCTGAATATTCATGGTGTGCTGAGAACCGTTTTTACAAACCCAGAGCTTGTCTATGGGTTCATGACACGTAAAAACAACAATCAGTTCTTTAATGGTCGCTCCCCTATTGAAATTATCGAGGGAGGTAACTTCGGCTCTTTGTACGACGTATACCACCGAATTAATGCGCTTCGAGGCGGTCAATGGCAATGAATAACTCCGTAAAATCACTCAAAGACCAAATCGCGTATCGCCTCATTCCTTCTAAATACCCTCCAATTACTTTATTTGATGACGTAGCTAGTGAGGATGAATTCGCGGCATTATACGCCATTCAAGAACTGACTAACCCCCGAATACAGAACGAAGTAGGTAACCTATCTCTAGTCGCATTAAACGACATACCTTTTGGGATTTCTGGTTGCAGCTATGCTCTCGCGCCGTTTGTGCATCTAGGTCGTGATGGTGGTAGATTTAACGACGGTCAATTTGGTGCTTTTTACTGTGCTCAAGAAGTCGAAACCGCAATAGAAGAAGTCTCCTACCATCAAGTTCGTTACATGAACAATATCGATAATTGCCCTTTTGATGTGATTACCTACCGCGGATTAGAGTGTTTATTTTCCGCAAACTTGCATGACCTGACAGCCGTAAGCTTAGATAACCCGATCTACGATCCCAATAATTACGGAGCCAGCCAGCAGTTAGCTAGAGAGCTAAAGCAAATCGGCAAAGAAGGACTTCAGTACTACTCTGTGAGATCGGTAAAAAGTGAACAGATTTGCTTCGCACTGTTTTCTCCAAAATTCATCCAAAGGGTGGTACAAACGGCGCACTTTGAATCATTCTATAGCGATGGAAAAATCATAAAGTTTGAGAAAGTCTCTCCCTGCGGAGATTAAATTCGATTGAAGCTGAATATTACACACAGTATCGCTCTAAATACTGGTTGTTTTGGCTAGTTTATTTTTATTACAAGTTCAGTGAAACCGGTGTTCTTGTCGGGCTCACGTGTGAAAACCAAATTACTGTAGCTATGAACAATCAGCTCTGCAGTAGTATCAATGATTGAACCAGGCATCAAATGCCCACCAAACACCTCTCCTTTTCGGTTTGCAACAGAAATGTGTATGTGTTGATGGGAGTGAGTTAGCGTCCCCATAATAGAGACTATTTCCAAAGGTTCTTCCAACCTTAAATATTCTTGAGCGCCTGCCAGCCGTATATGCAAGCTAGACAAACTTCCAACACACGACGCAATAGAACCAGCTTGAATACCCTTTTCTATCACGACAGACTCAATGGCACCTTTTAAGTCCGCCCCTTTTTGAAATCGAAATGCGAGAGGGATAATTTGATTCATAGAAACTCATAATCTTTTAGTGAAAAAGGAAGCTTATACCCAATCCAGTTCGCGTTGCTAGGTATAAATTTAGGCCATCCTATTTCATTGCTCTTAGCATATGGTCAAATCTCGATTTGGAGTACAGGCGAGGCTTTCGAAAGGTAAATTTCATCCCGATTAAAGAAACAACTAACAGACATGTAGCCATAAGCAAGGGTAACATTTGCTTCTCTAAATTCGATTCGAAACTGCCATACAGAGTGAGTGATAGAGTCATGACCAGAGTAAATAGATATAAAGCAACCGACAAAATTAAAGAGCGGCACACTAAATAGATGAAATCGTCTAACCACACCATGGTACTCAAGACACGTCGATTAGCCAAAAACTGTATTGCAAAGATAAATGCCCAAATTACAAATAATGCAACAGCAAGTAAAAAGTTAAGTGATGAGCCATTGAGCATTTCTGTAAGGACCATTGTATAGCCAAACAATGAAATGCCTACCGCTACACTGACGACCTCGTAGAAATGGCGATAAATCAAGCTGTCTTTGCCGAATTTTGATCCAATCATGCTAATTCCTTAGTAAACCACTAGATACTGTTTAAATATACAGTATCGTTATTATATGAGACAACCTAAATCTGATCTTTTTTACGGACACGCATACACAGTGTTTTCCCTGAACGTTTTTACTTGAGGATGATTTAAAAATGCTATGAAATTCAGATGGTAAGAGTTTTAATAATAGAAATAGAAAGGGATTTTGCAGCGCTTAAGAAAAACCACCTCGTCATGCATAAAGGAGGTAGCTTCTTAAAGTCTCAGAATGGATGAATATCAGAAGAGTATCGATCTATCAAAGAATGATGCTAAATCGATAACCTAGAATTTAACTGAAAAGGAGGCTTATATAAGTTCCTTGGCAATAAGGTGCAATAGATAGGTTTCGCGCTCTATGCTCATGCCTTTTTTGTCGCTTTCAGCCATTGTTCGTTCGTTGTGTGCAATGGCTTCGTGGATATTCATCCATACCGCCTTCATCCCATTCTTGATTTCATATTCTTCATAGTTTGTTTCCCCAAGTTGGTCGTCAACTTTACAGGTGTAACAGTATGAAATCATGTGAACGATATCCGCATCATCTTTGTACCATGGTCGGAACTCTTCATAGATACCATAAGGCTTAACGTTACGGATGTTCTGAGCACCTGTTTCTTCTTCCAGCTCTCGAACCATTCCAGCAATAATATCTTCACCTTCGTCCAAACCGCCACCAGGTATGGTGTAGTCATGATATCTCTCGGTATAGAGCATAAGGATGTCTTCACCACGTAAAACAATAGCTCTCGCTGCATTTCTATTAAATATCACTTTATCGTCGAGATGATCGATATCAGGGTGACGCGTTGTTCTTAAATGTCTCATATTATCGCTGATTATTTGACTTCAGCGCGGAGTGTAACGGTGGAGGGATAAAAAGAAAAGCTTTGCTATGCGCAAAGCTTTTTTTGAGTTTCGGTTATCAAGTTGTACTGGATATTGAAAAGTTAGCCATCAGCATTGATGGTTGCAATAAGCTCTTTCTCGACAGATTCAGCACTATTAACCGCGATCTGGCATGTGCCCGCCGCTTGGTGCCCACCACCGCCATACTTAAGCATCAACTCGCCAACATTTGTTTTAGAACCGCGATCGAAGATGGATTTTCCTGTAGCGAAAACAATGTTCTGCTTCTGGAAGCCCCACATTTTATGAATTGAAATATTACACTGTGGATACAGTGCATATATGAGGAATCGGTTTCCTGCGAAAATTACATCTTCGTTGGTGAGATCGAGCAAAATCAAATTCTCGTGCACCGTAGCGCATCGCTGGATTTGATCCTGAAATTTAATGTTGTGCTCGCGATAAAGGTCAATACGCTCACTCACATCTGGTAAAGCTAGTATCTCTTCGATTGTGTGATTCTTACAATAATCGATCAGATCCATCATGAGGTTATAGTTTGAAATCCTAAACTCGCGGAATCTACCGAGACCAGTACGCGCATCCATTAAGAAGTTGAGTAAGTTCCAACCTTGAGCATCAATAACTTCATCACGCGTAAACTGTGCTGAATCGCCTTTATCAACCGCCACCATCATGTCGTTCCATGATGCTGGAAATACTTTTTCACCACCATAATGCTCCCAAACCACACGTGCAGCCGATGGTGCATCTGGATCAATAATATGATTTGGTCTATCACCAGTGTTTCTTATGGTTTCCGACAAGTGGTGATCGAACACCAAATGCGCGTTATGAACATAAGGCAAGTTAGTTACGATATCGTTGCTTGATATTTCTACAATCCCGTCTTGCATGTCTTTTGGATGTACGAATTTAATATCATCAATTAAATCCAACTTCTTCAAAAGTACTGCACAAACCAATCCATCGAAGTCACTACGGGTTACAAGCCGAAATTTTTTCTCAGACATTTTTGCTTTCCTTGCCTGTTATTGAACATATACCAATGCCAAACTTTCATTAATTTGACATAATACCTATTTCAAATTCACGGTAAACTACGTATAGTTTGCTGAAGCGGCATCGAAGTATTCTAGGCTTCACTTTTAACTCGAAACAGCAAGCGTTTATCGACTTTGAAACTAAATATCACTGTTAATATAGACCCCTTCAACTGTTTTTTCCGCTACTGAGATTACATTTCTAAGAAATTACCATTTATTATCAGATTTTTAGGAGCCAAACATGTTTAAGAACACTCTAATTTTTGCTTTATGCTCAGGAGCTCTGTTAACCGGGTGCGCTGAAAAAAATAATAGTCGTGACAAAGGTGCTGCCTTATCGATGGCGAACCCTGCCTCTGAGTTTTGTGTAGAGCAAGGCGGTAAAGTAAATATTGTTGATACAAAAGACGGACAAATTGGCTATTGTGAATTTGAAGACGGGACGAGCATTGAGGAATGGGAATATTTTCGCAACAACAGCTAGGCTGCGTTTTATATAGGTAACTTAAACCCAAGTACCCACACGGTAATTGGTTCAGCGAGAAAGGGATTTCCTATGATGTACCTTAACGCTTCCACCAGCGTTCATCGTTCATAAGCTCAGGATCGAGCATTCTGTTTAGCATACTTAAATTCACGTCTAATACTCCTAACACTTCTCGAACAGTATGTGGGGCTAGAGTCATTTCAGTTTCCTTAACCGCGCGTTCGATTAACTCCAAAACAGAAAGTACGATACTTTGATTCCTGTGGGTCGCTATTTCGCGAGCTTGCTTGAGTGAGCTAAACGCAATACTTAATGGTATCTTTTGAACTTCTTTCAGTGGTCTAACAATACTATTTGCGTAAACGCCTTCAAGGAAGACGCGATAAGTGGTTAATCGCTCAACTTGTAAAAAGAGTTTTGCATTGTCATGCTCCTGAGCATATGGATAGCGAACAGCAACATGCTTATCGATACAGTAAGGGATGCTTAATTTTATCCCTTCAGTCAAGCAGCGTTTTTGTAGCTCTTTCAGCAAACCTTGCTCATCAATCAATTCTTGTATTTCAAAAATACGTTCCAAGTGATAGTCGTTTGAAACTAAGACCAATTGAATTTCTTCGTTACTTTTGAAGGCTCCACACTCAATCAAAATCGAAGAGAGCATTTGAATGTTCTCTACCGTACTGGTTGAGTTGTTCTCAACTAATATCTCACTAATGACAGGAAGTTTTACGCCCAAAGACGCTGCTTTAAAGTACTGATGCATCTCTTCTGCTTCAGAACTCTGATTACCGTGAGTGACCCCTCCACAAAAGCTGATCACTATTTTTTTATCGGTGTTGTTTAATGATTGCAGAAATTGAACTAATCCCTCGACCCGAGAGCGAGACTCAAGAGTAAGTTGGTTATTTACTAGGCGCTTACCTAGAACCACTATCAAAAGTTTTTGCATGCTTTACCGAATAACTAGGGAATGTTGACCTTAGGTGAGGCTGCTTACGTTGTGTAAGCAGCCATGGGAATCTATTAAGCTGGTATGATTTCGAAGCTGTGCGTCATCTCGATTCCGGCACCAAGCATAAGGCAAACGGAACAATACTTTTCCAAAGAATCGGAGACTACTTTTGCGACAAGTGACTCATCAAGATCATATCCAGTAACTTTGAAATGAATGTGAATTTCGGTAAAGAGCTTAGGCGCACTATCTCTTCTTTCGGATCTGATTTCGGCTGCACAATCTGTGATTTTTTGATTCTTAGACTTCAACCCATCAACTACGTCGACTGAACTGCATCCGCCTGACGCCATTAACACAACTTCCATCGGACTCGGAGCGTGTTCACCCCCATTGCCGTCCATCACAAGTGAATGCCCGGAATTAGACGTGCCTAGAAATTTGAATCCATCAATCCACTTTACTTCTGCTTTCATTTTCATTCTCTTTGATTTTATCAAGCCACTAAGGCAACTTTTCTTTCCAGCGTTTTTATCATGCTATCGGCGGTACTGGAAGAGTCATTTAACCCTTTTATCAATACCATAAAGTATAAATCCATCAGCACACTCGATTTTAGACCATCAAATTCAGGTTGCTTTGAATAGAGGCGCTCCTGAAACTCTACGATTTGAGCTTCGATGCGCTCTGGTTGCCAGATCAATTCTCTAAAAATCTCTATAGAGAATTCGCGGTTATCTAGGTAGTAGCGATATAAATATCTCGCATAATGGACGAGTCTTTCTGAAGGTTCAGATTGTGTGTCGCTGGCTGAGGCTTCTTTCAACACACAAGCAACTCTCTCCTGTATGCCCGCAGTCAACAAATCATATTTTGTAGGGAAATGAGAGAAAACGGTACCATTTGCCACTCCAGCCCTTTCTGATATCTGGCGTGTGGTTGTTGCTGTGTATGAACATTCCTCGAACAATGTCCATGCACACGACAGTATATGATTTCTCGTACGCTCTCTCTTAGACTCTTTTTGCAAACTTACACACCTTCAAATATACGCGGCTCTTCAGACCACCATTCACTGCACCTATTTTGCCGTTTTTCTGCCACATTGCGCAATTCAATTACATGCCTTTTTCTAAATTAACTTGATTTTTGAGCGCGCTCAATTTAATTTATGAGCGTGCTCATTTTTAATTAGAGAGAATAGTATGGAATTGATAAAGCGACTGATGATGTTTGCGGTATATGTGCCCTTTCAAATGGCATTTAGCTATTTAATGGCTCCAATACTGGCAACCATACTTTTATTTGGAGGGATGGGGTTTCTATTCGTTATATTGGGGTACGAAGATGGTGTGAAAGTGTTTCTTAAATCCATGAAACAGCGTCAGGTTCGCCAGAAAGAGAAGCTGGTTTCTTAAAGGCTCTTGACCTTCAGTGATTGCGTTTTGTATTCGCTATGGAATTTTTATTACAGTGCAGGTATCGCGCCTCAAACAAAGGGCAACTGTTTGGTGCATGAAAGCCAGTTTCTAATATGGCGACCATAAGCGTTGCCTTCATTACTTGTATAAACAGATTTATCGCAAAAAGCGGCAACATCCCTTCGCTCCCTCAGTTCTTCTAACATTTTACATACCACACGCTTTGCCATTAGCACAGAATATCTCTTCCCTCGGTATTCAGGTTGAATAAAAACATAATGGATTTGATAGAAGTAAACGGGACATCCGCTATAACGCTCACTATCGACAATATCTGTCCAATACGAGCAATACCCTATTGGTTTTCCCTGTTCAGAAAAAAGCAGCAACACGCGAAACATGTCTTGCTCTAATGACTGACGAAAGCGTTTTTTACAGACCATACTAAAATGATCAAAAGCCGAATGCGTGACGGCGTCACACATTAATTCCTCACCCAATGGATTGATACTAACCATGTATTATTGACTCTTATTTGATAATCCACTCGTTTAATATTCGTACATGATCTCAAGTTTTCAAGCTAGAAACGTAGTTTGCTTACCTCACTGGTTGAGCCGCTTTTTAATTAAGCCTACAATCAACCACCTGCACTACCTGATGGCATGACTAAGTTACATACCTTGCGCCGCGATTAAGATGTTGAACTAAAAAAATTCAAACGCGAAAGGTAAACAAACCCTAATAGAAATGCCAAATATTGAACCTAATGGAAAAATCGATGGACAACCTAGCAAGCTCAATCACTCAACAATTTCATTTGTTAGAACAAACTTGGTTTGGCGATGTGGTCATAATGACAAGCATAAGTTTGGTTGCTTGGATCGCTTGGCGCATAATTTATTCACGAATTGAGTCACTCGCCTCTAAAACACAAAACCGTTGGGACGACGCAATCGTTCATTCATTAAAAACGCCCGTTAGCGCGCTAATTTGGGGCTGGCCAGCCATGGTTTCTATCGGGCTCATTTTACAAACGTACCTAGAGAGCTCTTTAAACTGGCTAGAAACCTTGAAAATGTTGCTGGGAATTGCAATAGCCGTCTGGATTGTGCTGCGCCTCATTACCAATGTTGAAGATGAAGTACTCTCTCAGAAAAAACGAGACGAAACCACCGTGCAAGCGATAGCAAAAGTCGCACGTTTAGCATTTATCATCATGGGTGTTCTTTCGGTAATGCAAAGCCTAGGGCTAAGTCTTTCGGGCTTGCTCACCTTTGGTGGCGTAGGTGGTTTGATTGCAGGTTTAGCTGCCAAAGATCTCCTTTCAAACTTTTTTGGCGGCATGATGATTTACTTCGATCGCCCATTTAAAGTTGGCGACTGGGTGCGTTCACCAGACAGACAAATCGAAGGCACTGTAGAGAGAATTGGGTGGCGCATGACCATAATTCGTACGTTCGATAAACGTCCTCTTTATGTACCAAATTCGGTATTCAGCAATATTGTCGTAGAAAACCCGTCTCGAATGCTAAACCGCCGGATTTACGAAAATATCGGATTACGCTACGACGATACAAAGAAAGTGGATGCGATCATCACAGATGTAAAATCTATGCTTCAAAACCACCCGGACATTGATACCAGCCAAACACTGATTGTTAACTTCAACGCCTTTGGTGCGTCATCTTTGGACTTTTTTGTGTACACCTTTACTAAAACCGTGAATTGGGTTCGCTTCCATGAAGTAAAACAAGACGTTCTTCTAGAGATAATGGCAATCATCCATAAACACGATGCCGATGTCGCGTACCCTACCCAAACGTTAAAAATTGATGCGCCCGACGCGCCGTTCCTTCAAAGCAACCAGAGCACAGATTAGAAGTACTCTCTAACGTCAACTCACTAAAACAGCGAAATATTCTTCTTATTGTTTCGCTGTTTCCAGAGGCAAATTCCACTGTTTATTCCTACCACCTTCGCGCTACAATCCCCTACTAGTAAAAAGGCTTTACAAAGATAAATTGCAAGGTATATTCCCTGCGCAAACGTTTACGTCACTAGTTTCACGCCTTAAAGGGGATTTAAATGCTAAGCGACATCGAAATCTGTCGAACGACTCCGCTTTCTTCTATCGACACTGTTGCATTCAACGCCGGATTATCCAAAACCGAATATACACCTCATGGTAAACACAAAGCGAAAGTATCGCTTGATGCCCTTAACCGCCTAGCTGATCACCCTGAAGGTAAATTAGTTGTCGTTACTGCGATTACACCTACACCACTTGGCGAAGGAAAGACCGTTACAACCATCGGGTTATCTCAAGGTTTAGCAAAAGTTGGGCAATCTGTAATGGCGTGTATCCGACAGCCTTCTATGGGGCCAGTGTTTGGTGTTAAAGGGGGCGCAGCCGGTGGCGGTTATAGCCAAGTCGGGCCGATGGAAGAGCTTAACCTGCATTTAACCGGTGACATTCACGCAGTGACAGCCGCACACAACCTAGCGGCAGCAGCCCTTGATGCGCGGATTTATCATGAACAACGCTTAGGTTATGAGCTGTTCTCTGAACGAAATGATTTAAAGGCTCTGAAGATAGACCCCAAACGCGTTGTGTGGCGCAGGGTCATGGATCATAACGACCGTGCATTACGAATGGTCACTGTTGGTCAAAACGAAGTAGACAAAACAATCAATGGGTATGAAAGGCAGGATGGCTTTGATATCTCCGCAGCTTCAGAGTTAATGGCTATCTTGGCGTTAGCATCGGATCTAAAAGATCTACGTAAAAGAATTGGGAACATCGTGCTCGCCTATGATTTAAATGGTGAACCCATTACAGCAGAAGACTTAAACGTTGCTGGAGCGATGACGGTAACGATGCGTGAAGCCATTGAGCCAACGATGATGCAAACATTGGAAGGTGTTCCTACACTCATTCACGCTGGTCCATTTGCCAATATTGCACATGGTAACTCATCCATTATTGCAGACAGAATTGCTACTCGCCTTGCCGATTACACCATAACAGAAGGCGGTTTTGGTTCAGATATGGGGTTTGAGAAAGCCTGTAATATCAAAGCAAACACATCCGGTAAGTCACCCGATTGTACTGTAATCGTTGCGACTCTTCGCGGTTTAAAAGCCAATTCAGGCTTATATGACTTGAGACCAGGTCAACCATTACCAGATTCAATCTTTAATGAAGACGCTGCTGCTTTAGAAGCCGGTTTCGACAACCTAAAATGGCACTTAAATAATGTGGCAAAGTATGGCGTACCCGCAGTCGTTGCCATTAATCGCTTTCCACAAGATTCTGAAGATGAACTCAATACACTAGCACTCTTGGTTCAAGCCCATTTCCCTAATGTTAAAGTCGCCATCAGCGATGCCTTCTCTCAAGGTGGAAACGGAGCCGTTGAACTCGCCAACGCAGTGGTTTCTGTTTGTGAAACAGACGCACAGTTTTCTCCTCTATATAGCTTAGAGCAAACGCTTGAAGAAAAAGTTATGGCAATCACTGAGGTAGGATACGGTGCTGGACAAGTAACACTTTCAGATACGGCAAAGCGCCAGTTAACTCAGTTTAAAGAACAAGGATTTGATGGGCTCGCCGTATGCATGGCTAAAACCCCACTATCTATATCCACAGACGCTTCCGTTAAAGGTGCACCCGCAGGATTTAACGTCGACATTAGGGAATTTAAGCTTTGTGCCGGTGCAGGTTTCATTTACGCACTGTGCGGTAACGTGATGACGATGCCCGGTCTGCCTGAGAAACCGGCATTTATGAACTTAGACATCGATGAAGAAGGTAATATTATAGGGTTAAGCTAACTGGCTAGTTGGGTTCGAGTTAAATAGAAAAAGGCAACGTAATGTTGCCTTTTTCATTGTCGCTAATTTTTTCTTTGCTGCTAAATTGCGCTCGTATTCAATATTTTCGCTCATCTTGTGTAAGCCGCATCTTATGTATGCCACTCTCGCGAATGGTTGAATCACGCCATCATTTGTCCGTTATAAACATCAACTCAACACGTCGATTACATGCCATTCCTTGCTTAGATAAGTTGGAACATGAAGGCATGTGCTTCCCATATCCGCGGGTGTAAACATTTGAAGCGGGAACTTGCTCTCGAGTGAGTAGGATTTTCACCTGCATGGCGCGCTTGTCCGACAGCGAATCGTTGATCCTATTGCTTCCAGTGCTATCAGTATGGCCATCTATCACCGTTTTGATTGTTGGTTGTGATGCCAGAAATCGACCGAGACCTGATAACCAATATTGTGAAGTATCCGTAACCAGCGCAGATCCTGTTCTAAAGTGGATTTTTTTGTCGAGTTTAATAACCGGATGTTGCCCTGGAACAACGTTGTACCCAATTCCATTCTGGTCCATATAAGCCATCAGGTTTTGGATATCAGACATGTTTTTGCGACCTGTTGGACTCCTAACAGGTGAAGGGCTTCTTACAGAAGAAGGGGCAGCCTGACGTTGGACATATTCCATGCGAGTTGTTGGCTGTTCGATCTCCTCTTCTCCCCAATCAGGGTAGATGAGTTCCGCCTCCGAACGAGGAGCCGTTTCTAACAGATTAGGTGGCTTAAGCGCGGTACACCCACTCAGGGTTCCCAACAGCAGAATGAAAGCCAGATTGAAATGTCTTGTCATAAGGCTACTAATTGCTCTAATTCAAAATGGTGCTGATTAGCGTTTGTTAGCTTAAAAACATAGAGTCAAAGGACTCAACAGAAATAGGCAAACGCATACAGGTTACAATATCTTTATCGGCTGGCAGCTAAAATCTTTAGAAAAATCTACCTAATGCAGCGCTGCCTTTCATTGTTCCTTAGATCGAATACGTTTACCTAGTAAATTTTAGTATGTCCGAAGGGAATTTTCTTCTACTATACTCGCCACAATTTCGAACGACCTATCATTATGCTTAAACGTTTCTATTCTTACATTTCACTTTTGTTCGCTTCTGTCGCACTTGTTGCATGTACCGATGACGGAGTACCGAAGCAAGGCACTCATTTTGAATTACTGCCGGCAGCGCTGAGCTCCGATCTCGTTTCCCCTGTTACTGAGGTGTTCTCTTTAAATTGTGGTCACTGCAGAAGTATGGAGAAATTTCTACCCGAGATTGAGTCTGAACTTTCAGAGAAGATTGGCAAAGTTCACGTCACCTTCAACGAAAGCGCTCAAATAGGCGCACTCATTTATTACGCCGCAGAAATGCAGTTGGATACAACGCCAGATCATCAAATGATGGATGAACTATTTGCAGCAGCACAAATGGGGAAAGGGTTTACTCAAGATGAAATTAAACAAGCCACAGAGAAAGTGTTTACTTCTCGCGGTTTGATTAGCCCTTACGATTTCAACGAAGAGCAGCAAAAAACTTTGTTTGAACACATTTCTAACGCAGAAACAGTAACTCACCAAGCTCAAATCAATGCTGTTCCAACGTTTATTATCAGTGGCAAATATCAAGTTGTTACGTCTGGACACAAAGATGTCAAAGACATTGCCAAAACGATAAATTATCTTCTAACTCTTTAGGGTCTAATGCCCTCATAGAATTCAGCTATTTCCAATCAAAGGGAGCCATTGTGTCTAAGTTAGTTTTTCCGATCATTATTTTTGTCCTTGCCGCCTTTTTCATCTATCGCACGTGGACAAACCATAAAGCGTCAGATGCCAATTTCAAACTGGGTCAAGACTTCTTAATGCAAAACGAACAGAGAGACGGTGTAAAAACAACCGAAACCGGTTTGCAATATGAAGTAATTACCGCTGGTAGTGGCGAAATAAACCCAACAGCAACTAGCCAAGTAAAAGTGCATTACCACGGCACATTGATTGACGGTACGGTATTTGATAGTTCCGTTGATCGTGGAGAGCCAATCTCCTTTCCTTTAAATAGAGTCATTAAAGGTTGGCAAGAAGGCGTTCAGCTAATGGTTGTTGGCGACAAATATCGATTTTATATCCCGAGTAACCTTGCCTACGGGAAAAATGGGTCTGGTCCTATTCCACCAGCGGCAACACTGATCTTTGAAGTGGAATTGCTCTCCATTAACTAAGAGTACTTATTTACTTTGTTGCTACGCTCTAAGAACAAACTTGCTCGTCCAATTGCTCTTCCAAAATTGACGATGCGAGTTGGGGTATGTTTCAAGAGCTGAAGGCATTCAAGTGCGTTAATGTACAACTATTGAACAAGCCGCCCTATTGGGCGGTTTTTCTTTACCTGTCAAATATTTCCTTCCATTGTTCGAGACAAAACACTTATCTAGATTAAAAAAATAATTGATAAGAAACATTAAAGAAAAATTACAAATAGTCGATATAATTGTTACCAGATAGGGAATTGATTTAAACAAGGATTTTATATAATGAACTTAATTGAATATTCTCATTAGTGAAACGCTCATATGAAAATGAGAAACATTATTAAGAACCCATTCATAATATTTCTTCTAACGGGTTTCAAACACAACGTCTTTTATGCACCCTTTTAAAACAATGAGTTAAACCTCTTAATATAAATGTAACGTAAATGTCACATTTATTTGTAGCAGAAGTCTCATTTCTAAATTAACTTTATGAATATTAGTGATAAATAAATCTATCATTAATTATACTTATATCAATAGAAGAAGAATGCTTATGAATATTAAGTCTCGACTAGTACTTTTAGGATTGGTTTCAATCCTTGGCGTTGCGACAATTTTAGGTGTATCTACCATTTCAAGTAAAAATGTAGGTGATTTAAGCGCTGCTAGAACGCAACTATCAGACCTACAAGTCAGCCTGCTGATGCTGAGAAGAAACGAGAAAGATTTCCTTCTTCGCAAAGATGTGAAGTATCTTGATAAATTCAATAAAAACGCAGACAATTTTCTAGCAATTAACGCTCAAATTGCGTCGACTCTTAAAAATTATGACATCCCCTACCCTAATCAACTTATTGCAGATTTGGATACCTATAAGAAGAGCTTTAGTAACATGGTTTCTTCTTTCAAGACCTTGGGTCTAAAGGAAACTGAAGGGTTGCTGGGTAACTTCAATGCGGAATACGACCGTCTGTTCGATGCATCAGACGACATGGGTAAACTTGCTTTAGATACCTTTCATCATGCCATTTTACAAGGCAAGTATGACCCTTCTCTCCTTGGAAACTATGGCAGTAACGAGCTGAAAAACTCTGCGCAAAAAGTAGTGAGTCAATTGGAAGTTATTGGTCTTAAATACAATGTCGGTATGCTTGGTCAAGTGCGTGCCGGATCGCATAAGATTGAGAAACAATTTAAAGCGTCTGCAGAAATTCTCAAAACAGGTGTTGCAGCATACGAAGAGAAAAACATGCAAATTAAATGGGGGATCTCGTTTTTTATTATCCTCATTATTGTCGGTGCTGTTACCCAGATTTCCCTATCCATCAATACAATGATGAATAAGCTTCTTACGACAATTCAGGAAATCTCCGAAACCAACAATATAGGTATGCGTGTCGATATCAATGGTAAAAGCGAACTTTCAGAATTAGGTAAGCACTTTAACCACTTACTTGAAAGTATTGAGAAGCTCGTTTCTGGTTCTCAAATTAAATCCAAAGCATTGTTTAGCAGCACCGAAAGTATGCACTCTCAACTTCAAGGTGTGATTGAACAATTTGATACTCAAGCAGAACATACAACATCAATGGCGACGTCTGTACAGGAAATGGTATCTACGATCAGTGAGATTTCCGAAAGTACTGCGGTTGCCGCTGAAGGTGTTAACCAAGCGGCAAACAATGCGAGATCAGGTAGAGATGTTGTAAGCAGCACAGTTGATAACATCAATGGTCTTTCCGGTACGTTAGCAAATAGCCAAGCTTCCATAACTTCGCTTAACCAACACGTAGACCAGATTGGCGGCGCTGTTGTTATGATTCAAGAAATAGCGGAGCAAACTAACTTATTGGCACTAAACGCTGCCATTGAAGCGGCGCGTGCAGGTGAGCAAGGTCGTGGATTTGCGGTTGTAGCCGACGAAGTAAGAGCTCTCGCTAGCCGTACTCACCAATCGACTGAGGAAATCACCTCTGTGGTTACAGCAATTCAGTCTCAGATGTCCACAGTAGTCACAGACATTGAAACGTGTAATGCGCAAGGTGAGCAAACGAAGCAATATTCACAAACACTGGATGATAGCTTTACTCAAATAATCAGTGACATGGATACAATACAAAGTAATTCAGAACGTATTGCCTCTGCGATAGAAGAACAAGGTATTGTAATGAATCAAGTCAGTGGTTCGATTACTGAGTTGCAAGCCATTTCAGACAACAATATCCATTCTGCAAAACAATGTATGGAAGAAGTTGATGGTGTATCTAGCCAAGCTCACGAAATGGATGAAGCAGTAGCCCAGTTTAAAACAAGGTAACTGTCGTTCAAACCCAACAAAAAACCCAGCATTACGCTGGGTTTTTTATGTTAAGGACACTAATTAGTGGCAGTATTTCAAAACGTTCACCTAAGCAAACCTTGCAAAAAAACTTACCTCAAACCATGAAGGAATTCATGTCGAGTTGCTGGATTCGATTTGAATATCCCACCAAGTGCCGTAGTAGTCGTTTCGCTGGTTGCGTCCATGACTCCACGAGACTTCACACAGTAATGTACTGCATCCATAGTAATGGCAACATCGTCAGTTTCGAGTAATGTTTGAAGAGCAACAAGTACTTGCTGTGTCATACGTTCTTGCACCTGAGGGCGCTGCGCGAAGAAACGAACAATGCGATTGATTTTAGACAAACCAATAATTTTCTTGCGCGGAATGTAAGCCACTGCTGCCTTACCATCGATGGTAACTAAATGATGCTCACAGGTACTTGTTACGGTGATGTCTTTTACACGCACCATTTCACTGCAAGCCATTTTGTTTTCGATCACTGTGATTTTTGGGAAGTTCTTATAGTCTAATCCTGAAAACACTTCATCAACGTACATTTTAGCAATTCGACGCGGCGTTTCTTCAAGGCTATCATCAGAGAGATCCAGTTCAAGAAGTTGAAGAATTTCACGCATATGATTTTCAATACGCGCTTTTTTCTCTTCGCGACTCACTTCGTTTGGCAACATTGGAGTCTCAATGCCCTTCTCTACTAGCGCTTTCTGAACTAACAGTGCTGATTCACTCAAACCAGGCATGTTTACTTCTCCCATGCAATCTTTTACCCCTTTTGGATGGGTGACAAGCATACTCGTATTTTGGAATAATTACACCCATATTTTGAGCGAGGTTACTGGGGTCAAACCCTTAACTATGCTATTGTTCCGCAAATAGTTAAGAATAAAAAATGGGGTAATTTATATGGGTTGTTGTGACGCGCCGGGTCTGATGCCAATCGAAGATGCAATGAACAAAATGCTGGGCTCTGTGTCCCCCTTAACCAGAACTCAAACTATGTCTATTGCCGATGCGTGTGGGTTTGTTTTAGCTGAACCCATTCATTCTCCAATCCATGTTCCCCCTTTCCACAATTCTGCAATGGACGGCTACGCTATCCGCCGAGCGGATATGTCTCAAAACGCAATCATGCCCGTGTCGGGCAAATCATTTGCCGGGCAACCTTTTGTCGGCCATTGGGACAAAGGTGGCTGCATTCGAATCATGACAGGTGCAGAAATACCTGAAGGTTGCGATGCCGTTATCATGCAAGAAAACACGCAGGTACTTGAAAACGGCGCTGTAGAATTTCTGCAAACCGATGTAGAACTGAATAACAACATCCGCCCAATAGGCGAAGACATTCGCCAAGGTGATTTAGTTCTTGAATCAGGGCATCGATTAACCCCTAGAGATATCCCAATGATCGCCTCGTTAGGCATCGCGAATGTCGGCGTATTTGAAAAACCAAAAGTGGCATTCTTTTCGACAGGCGACGAGCTTAAAACCGTCGGTACTAAGTTAGAAGCTGGGCAGATATACGACAGCAATCGGTACGGTATAAAAGAACTCATTTTAAATTTTGGCTGTGACGCCATAGATTTGGGCATTATTCCTGATTGCCCAGAAACATTAAAATCAACATTCATTCATGCGCAACAACAAGCGGATGTTGTCGTCACCTCAGGGGGTGTCAGTGTAGGTGAAGCGGATTATACAAAAGACATTTTAGAAGAATTAGGTGAAATCGGATTTTGGAAACTGGCTATCAAACCTGGAAAGCCATTTGCTTACGGGAAATTAGACAGCGCCTATTTTTGTGGTCTTCCAGGCAACCCTGTTTCAGCTATGCTTACCATGTATGTTCTTGTGCAGCCTTTACTCGCTAAGATCGCAGGTCATTCTCAATGGCAAGCACCTGAATCCATACCCGCTATCACTCGTTCACGCTTTAAAAAGTCCCCTGGTAGAACCGATTATCAGCGAGCTATTTACAGTATCGAAAATGGTCAGTTCTTCGTTGAATCAACAGGAAACCAAAGCTCTGGTGCATTTCGTTCCATGAGTTTGTCCAATTGCTTTGCCGTTTTGGAACGTGACCGAAGCACGGTAGAACAAGGCGAAACCGTTCAGATTCAGCTATTTAACCAAACATTATACTAAGATTAAGAGACACCATGGATATTCTTACCGACAGCGAAATGCTTCGCTATAACCGCCAAATTATTTTGAAGAATTTTGATTTTGACGGCCAGGAAGCTCTCAAGCTCTCTTCGATTCTTATTCTTGGAGCTGGGGGACTAGGCTGCGCTGCCTCTCAGTACCTTGCTACTGCCGGTATCGGAAACATTACTTTAATCGATGATGATCAAGTCGAGCTTTCTAACTTACAGCGTCAGGTGCTCCATACAGACGAAGACATTGGGCTTGATAAAGTAAAATCCGCAAAATCTTCGTTAGAAAAATTGAATCCACATACTCGTGTTCAAGCCATAAACAAAAGACTTGGTGATGAGGATCTTGCTGAATTAGTAGCATCTCACACGGTTGTGCTGGATTGCAGTGACAACGTCACTACTAGGAATCAACTTAATCAACTCTGCTACAAATCTAAAACCCCTTTAATTTCTGGTGCTGCAATACGAATGGAAGGGCTTGTCTCTGTTTTCACTTACCAAGAAAATGATGCCTGCTATGAATGCTTGAGTGCGTTGTTTGGCGATCAAGCCCTCACATGTGTCGAAGCCGGCATTATGGCGCCAGTAGTGGGTATTATTGGCGCAACTCAGTCGTTAGAAGCGATCAAGGTCATCTCCAACTACGGAAAACCTTGTGTTGGAAAACTCCTCACTTTTGACGCTCTTTCTCTTTCTTGGAGAGAAATGAAACTCGCGAAAAGCCCAAATTGCAGTACTTGTAATTAGACGCTGTGGTTTTGGAAAGCAATATGGCTTATTGACGCTTTAACATGTCTTTTATGCTACAACACCGCTATCGATTTTAACTATTTACCCTTCACTTTATCGCGCTCTTTTCTGAGTGCGACAAGGTTAAATTTCTCAATATGACGAAAAGCTCGTTCAATCTGACTACACATTTGAGAAACGTAAAACCTCTTAATTAATTTTTCTTATTTATCAATACTATAAATATGGCATGTTGTTTGTATAACACTGATTACCTATTTGGCTCAAAGGGTAATCGATATGAAAAAAAGACTTGTGAGTACGCTGACACTTGCAATCATAGGCACACTGCCTACCTATACCTCTGCAAGTACTGTCACCTCTTTTGATACCTGCCCAAGCAAAGCATTTTTATTTCAGAGCGAGCCTATTGAGGTTTGGGGGGTAAACCTTGTTACGGGGTCAACCGAACAGTTAAACACCTCAAACTCATACGCAGGAAATATCAATGGTGTCGGATTTGATTTTGGGTTCGCAGAGGGTGAAGACGAGTCTGCGGGAACCGATAAACGCTTCATTTACGGCTATGACACAAAAGATATGAAAATAGTGCGTGTCGGGAAAAACTACAACGTACAGGTGCTCAATGTAACTGGGCTGCCATCAAACACATTTTTTGTCGGTGACGTGTACAACCGAACCTATTACCTTTATCGAAAAAATGTTGGATTATACAAAATAGACTTAACACCACTCGACTCCGACCCTAATGCCACTCTCTCTTTGGATCTTGTTTCTGCCAACTCTACAGTTAACTTAACCGATTTTGCTTTCCACCCTGGGAACGGCAAGCTTTACGGTGTCGATAATAATACAGGGAAACTCCACGAGTTTGCGACTGATGGAAGCGGAACGATTTCAGAAATCGGAGATGTTGGTCAATTAGGAACCTTTGGTGCTGGATACTTTGACGTCGATGGCTACTACTACGTATCACGAAATTCAGATGTGATGTCGGATGGTGAAGTTATTCGTGAAGGTGGGAAAATTTATCGAATTGATCTTACGCTCGATGGAAATGGTGACATTGACCCTAGCGGCATAACCGCTGTCGATTTTGCAAGTGGTCCTACATCCAATCAGAATGATGGGGCTCGTTGTGCTAATGCACCTATTATCGGAACAGATTCAGGTATAGATTTTGGTGATGCGCCAGACGCCTACTCTACTCTTTTAGCCTCTAACGGTCCAAGGCATGAGATTGACGGCACAACATGGATGGGCGTATCAACACCAGATGGTGATGCCGATGCCGCTCAATCTCCGAGTTCAGATAACACTATTGAAACTGCTGATGAAGACGGCGTTGGTTTCGTTACTTCTATTGAACCGGGTCTAGACAGCGTCATTACGGTTTACGCCTCGACGTCAGGTACATTGAATGCTTGGATGGATTGGGAAGGAAACAATCAATTTACCGACTCCTACGACCAAATTATTACAGACTATTCGTTAACCGCAGGGCTAAACACTATTGTGCTCTCCGCACCTATCACAGCCGTTGCGGGTTCCTCATGGTCGCGCTTCCGCTTTAGCCAACAAAGTGGGCTCGGCTATTTTGGCGGCTCAACATCAGGCGAGGTGGAAGATCATATCATCACTATTTCAGACGTAGATACTCGCGAGGAGTTTTTCCCGTCGAATGAAGGGTATGTCACATTAGCGTACGAAGATAACTGGCCAGAAACCGCCGACTATGACATGAACGACTTTGTCGCCCGTTATCAGATAAAGCAGACTCTCAAAACCATCAGTGGTACAGAGTACGTTGCTAAATCAGTCATTAAAGGAACACTTGATGCAGTAGGCGCTAGCTACCGAAGCGGATTTGCAGTCAATATCCCTGGAATCGACAATTCGAATATTGATACGACAAAGACACGCTTGTACCACAATGGCTCGCTTGTCGACTTCGATACGCTAGAGAGCTCTGAAACGACAGAAACAACATTCATCATTATCGAGAATGCACGCGATGCTCAAGTCAACAGCTGCTCGTACTTTAGAACAGTGAAGGATTGTCGTGAAGACGTGGCATTGGAATTTGAACTTCATGTTAGCTACGTTGACCCCACTCTAAATGGTTCAATCGCTGCCATGCCATACAAACCCTTTATTTTTGGTACACCAGGGTATCCTCATGGCTCGGTTTTCAATACACCACCAGGACGTAGTCTAGAAATTCACTTACCGGATAACGCACCAACAAGTAAGTTTGATACCAGTTTCTTCGATTTGCCAGGGGAAGACGATAGCAACACAGAAACAGGGAAATACTATAAAACAAGTAATAACCTGCCATGGGCAATCATGCTTTTCGAAGATGCGGAAGTAGACACTCAATGGATCTGGCCAACAGAAGGCACCGACCTATTAGAAGCCTATCCTAACTTCCAGCATTA
Source organism: Vibrio sp. vnigr-6D03 (assembly GCF_002835515.1). NCBI lineage: Bacteria > Pseudomonadati > Pseudomonadota > Gammaproteobacteria > Vibrionales > Vibrionaceae > Vibrio > Vibrio sp. vnigr-6D03. The sequence continues at coordinate 186,277 of NZ_PIZL01000026.1, read as the reverse complement.
CACCGAAAACGGTGGTAACACACACACAGATTGGTTCGAAGCGGCAAATGCCGTTGCTGCGAAATGTTACTAAGGGAGAAATGACATGAAAAACATTAGCTTATCTATTCTATTGGGTCTTTCTCTTACCGCCTGTGGAGGAGGCGGCGGAGGTAGTACAGGTGGAGGAAGTGCCGCTACACCAGCTCCCGATGATTCTCAAACCGCGACACCAAGTGTTAAAACTAAAGACTTGGTTGCGCCTGAAGGGTTTGATTATGACCCGATTGAAAACAGAAATGTCGCAATAGATATATCATCGACTTCTATCGCTAGAGCTTATCTTTCAATCTATCGGAATTATCACACATTAAGTGACGGTACATTGCTACCAGATTACGGAAGCAGAATTGTTGCCATGCCACTCAAAGATGGAAAAGCCGATCTATCTGTCATTATTTCTGACAGCTCGAACGACTTGCTCGGAGAGATTTGGTTTTATGACGGTAGCGCACCACTCCAAACACGATTTTATGCGTCACAATCGACATGGAGCTGGTAATGGCTGAGGCTGCAGTCTTTAGGGTCGAAAGACACTAAAACTCCCCAACGAAATGACGCAAAGAAAATAAGCGACACTTTGCGTCATTTCACCCTTTATACCTTTATACCCAAGTATCTAAGCAGACTTGGGTATTTCTTTACCAAGTGCGCTCGCCCATTGCGACTTGAGAGCCCAGCTCTAACGTGAATCCTTTCCCAAATTCTGGGTACTGTTTGTCCATTTTAGCAATCACTTCTTTGCTGTCTTTACTTGAACCGACCGCTTTTTCAAAATGATTCAAATATTGCTGTGTAAAATCGACAGACGACATCGAGAATTCAACACCTTTTGTCGCATGCCCAGGTACAACAACTTCTGGTTTTAGGTCTTTAATTGATTTAAGCGCTTGCTTCCATAGATCGCGTGACGCTGGTGTCGGCGTATCTGCCATCCAAACGTGCTCTCCGCCAACAACATTGATACCACCAACGACTGCTTTTATTTTTGGAATCCAAACATAACTGCGCGCTTTATATTCCTTGTCTAGCCCTTCGATACTCAGCTTGTGCCCTTCGAGTAAGATTTCGTTTCCATCCAATACAGACGGGATGACTGGATGAGATGGGGCATTCATACCCAACTCTGGTCCCCAAACAGACAGCTTGCCATTCAATTTTTTCGCTATTGCGTTTGCTGTAGACTCAGTTGAAACGATATCTGCGTTAGGGAAGGCTTCTTTAATCACCTCCAAACCAAAGTAGTAATCTGGGTCACTGTGGCTGACATACACTGTTTTGAGCTCTTTTCCGAGGTCCAGAATATCAGCAACTAATCTGTGAGCGTCAGATTGTTTAAATAACCCATCAATGAGCACGGCTTCTTTTTCGCCAGTGACCAACACAGACTTTACATTGAAGCTGTCTTCTCCAGCATTAAATACATGAAGTTGAAGCGGCTTAGTATCGCCTATCAATTCCAATTCAGCATTGGCGCCAAAAGAAACTGAAGCAAGAAGTATGGAAGTCGCGAGCAATTGTTGTTTCATCATATGTTCTCTCTATAAGTGTGCTCACAGTTTATCGTTCCAAATAAACGAATAAATAGACCAATAAATACATCTGTGTTACATAAAATAGAACAATGGAGAAATGAATGTGAAAGGCGTTGGTCGGGATTTATTTAAGCTAGTGGTGTTTGCCCATGTCGTTCGGACAGGGTCATTTACTAAAGCAGCGGATACGTTGGAGATAAGCCGATCGGTTGTAAGCAAACATATCGATGATTTAGAAGACAGCTTGTCTGTTCGTCTATTAAACAGAACAACCCGAACCGTTGGTCTGACGGATGTTGGCAAGATGATTTATCAACATGCTGAAAACATCATTGGCGAATACAGTGAAATTTCTTCACGCTCAAACAGTGAACATACTGCCATTAGCGGCAGTGTAAGAATTAGCATGGCTGTCGACTTCGGCGCGACAACTTTAACGCCGATTCTTGCCGAAATTAAACGTTCGCATCCATCGTTACATATGGAGATCATATTTGATAACCGAACGGTAAATTTGCTCGAAGATAACATTGATATCGCTATACGAGTCGGTTGGCTAAAACAAGAGAACTATCCGGTTAGAAAAATAGGCTCTACTGAACACTGGATATGCGCTTCCTCTTCTTTTGAAAAAGAATCGGAAAACTTAACCCCTAACTCCTTAGTGAAATTGCCTTGGATACAGAACAGTCAACTCTCTAAGCAAATCGCATTTACGACACCAGAACAAAGTAAAGTTATCAGCGAACCTGCCGCTACAATGACATGCAACACAGCCCAAGCAACCCGTTTGATGGTACTAGAAAGCCTCGGGTTAAGTTTGTTTCCAGCGTTCTATGTGCATGAAGACGTAGAAAGCGGGCGCATGATAAGAATGCTAAAAGAATACACACTAAGACCGGTTGATATATTCGCTATTTTTCCTGCCCACCCAATTCCTTTTAAATCTAGGTTCTTGGTTGACACTATTGCAGAAAAGCTTCGAAAACTGCCGATGATAGCTGCTTAATACGAAAGATATTCTCACATTCATACGCATACAGGTTTTCACATATAACGAGAGCCTGTGATTCGCTTAACTTCAAGGAAAGATCGTCATGACAAAAGCTTTGGTAACACCCTCTTGGCTAGAAAATAAATTAACCAGCGATAAAGTGGTCGTGCTCGATGCCAGCCTAGATCTCATGATACCAGGAGCACCAGAGCCTGCGCACGCTGGTTTTATTCCTGATTCGCTTCGATTTGACTACGACAAAGTCATTTACGATAAACAATCTCCTCTTCCGCATATGATGCCAACTGAAGAAGAATTTCAGCACCATATTCGTTCGCTGGGCATCGATCAGGACACTACTGTCGTCGTTTACGATCAAGCTGGTACTTATGCCTCGCCAAGAGCTTGGTGGATGTTTAAAGCCATGGGGTTTAATTCAGTTTACTTGTTAGAGGGTGGACTTAGAGCTTGGATAAACTCTGGATACAGAACAGTGTGCTCACTGTCGAATCCAACGCATTATGGTAATGCTACAGCGAAACTAAACGCAAATTTCGTCTATGGCTCACGTGACATGCTAAGTGCGATCTCTAAAGAAAACCATTACACCTTTGATGCAAGACCAAGAGCTCGTTACGAAGGAAAAATCAAAGAACCTCGTGAAGGAGTTAGATCAGGACATATTCCAGGCTCTCATAGTTTGCCTTTTCAAGAAGTGATGAATGGTATTTTCCTTAAACCCGTTAGTGAGCTGACTCATCTATTTAATAAATGGAATTTAAATTCGGATAGTACGCTTATCTTTAGCTGCGGATCAGGTGTTACGGCTGCTATTTTAGCGGTTGCTGCTTATGAATCAGGATATGATAATTTTTCCGTCTACGATGGTTCATGGACAGAGTGGGGTCAGTCGATTGAGCTTCCTATTGAAGTTGGGTAAGCTCTCAAAAATAGTAACAAAACATAACAATTGAGTGACAACTCAATTGTTATTTGGATAATCCAACTTTCCTGCGAATAGTCGCTGTATCGTAACAAGGAAGTCAAAAAGTAGTAATGGCAGACTTAAAAAGGAACATATGGACGTTATATAGGCTGCTTGCATTGATAAGCAGTGTGATATTTCTGTTCATTGCTTGGCAACAGTGGCAGAAAGTTGAGCGTTCGCATTCCCAAGAGCAATATAACGCAGTTCAGATTTTTACCACTGGCATAACGTCACTCCTAAACAATCAAGAAATGGTGCTTGATGTACTGGGCGATCGGTTGCTTTCTGAAAATAACTATCAAAGCAAAGATGCAGGTCAGGAATGGTTAGACAGTTTGCTCACCATCAACAACAACATTGCAGCTTTTGGTCTGTCAGATCCTTACGGCAATATTCGATTAGTCAGCTCTAATCTGAGTATGTTTGCGCAACCTAACCTTTTAGAACAAGACAATACTCGTGAATCCTTCGCTAAAACGCTAGCCAGTGACTCAATGGTGCTAGGAAGAACCTATTACAAAGAAGATATTGATGAGTTTATTCTGCCAATAAGAAAGTCCATTCGTGACAGCTCTGGAAACGTACTTGCGGTAATGACAGCAGGTCTTCAACTCGATAGAACCACACTGTTCAACATCAGGCTTCACGACAGTTTCGAACACAAAATTGGCGTTATAAGAGACGATTATTACGTCCAGTTCATGACTGCCTCACATAACACCGATATTGACTACACTACCCCTATCTCAGAATTATTTTTTGATAACTTGATTCACAGCGTGACGACATCTAATTCTCTCAAGCTGAATGAACTTAAAACCAAGGGCATTCCTACCGTTGGTTATGCATTAGATCAAGAAAACCCAGCACTTTACGCAATCCAATACATTCCTAGATTCAATATTTGGACAGTATCAGAAATCGACTTGCGTCATATCGCTTATGAATACCTTGGAATCATGGCAATTTACCTCGTCATATTTATGTCTATTCAAGCGATTTTCTATCTATTTGTTCGCTCAATAGACAAGCATGAAAAGGATCGCCATGAGGAACTTCTTTTCCAAGCAAATCATGACCCTCTAACTCGTCTTCCAAACCGTCATTTCCTGCGCTCTCATATCCATCGTTGGCTCAGACCAACTGCCCCACCATTTTCAATCTTGTTCATGGATATGGATAACTTTAAAAATGTGAATGACAGTTCTGGGCATGATCATGGTGACAAAGTTTTGCAAGAAATTTCTTCGCGACTTTCGGACGCCACAGATGAACAAGCACTTTTGATCCGAGAAAGTGGTGACGAATTCATCATAGTAACGTCGATGACTGACCACTATGAGCTTAATCGATTTGCCAACAACATCATCCATAACTTGTCCAAGCCATACGAAATTGATCAATGCAGCTTTATATTGGGTTGCAGTATCGGTATCGCACAGTATCCAGAACATGGTACTAGCCTCGATACGCTTTTGCGTTGCGCGGATATTGCCATGTACGACGCAAAGACACGACGCAACTCATTAAGCTTTTTTACTGAGTCGATGCAAAGCAGTTACCTGCATTCAGTTAGGCTAGAACAACGCTTGCGCCAAGCGATACAGCAAAACCAACTGTATATGGTTTATCAGCCTCAGTTTAATGCTCAGGGCAACCTACACGGCGTAGAAGCGCTCGTCCGATGGAACGATGATGAGCTAGGATTTGTGCCACCAGACAAGTTTATCTCCATAGCGGAATCATGTGGTTTAATGCCAACACTGGGTCAGTTGATCATTGATACAACGTTGGCGGAAATGGGCAAATTGCAAAAGCAGCTTGGATACGATTTCCAAGTCTCGATTAACATATCCGTCCGTCAGATTACCCAAGATGACTTTTTGGATAAGTTGATACTCTCTATTCAGACTCAACGTTTCAATCAGCGTAATATTACTTTAGAAATTACGGAAAACCTCTTTATCGAAGATCTGGATATTGTTCGCCCTGTTTGCGACAGTTTGAATAAATTAGGCGTGGGTATTTCTCTCGACGATTTCGGTACCGGTTATTCTTCTTTAAGTATGTTGGGAGAACTGCCTTTCCATGAAATCAAGATTGATAAAGGGTTTATCGATAACATTTTAACCTGCACAAAATCGCTTAAGATGGTTCAAAACATTATTTCTATCGGTAAAAACTTCGATATGCAGGTTTTAGCGGAAGGGGTTGAATACGCAAAGCATGAAGCAGTACTGAAGGAGTGTGGTTGCGATCTATTCCAAGGCTACCTTTACGCGAAGCCAATGCCAGTAAGCGCCCTTGCTGCATTTGTTGAGCCGTATGGTCTTCAGCATCAGCAAAACCTTTCCCAAAGCCAAACCGACGTAGCGTAAACCTTATGAATGACTAAAAGCAAAGAACAAATCTATGCTCTATTCTTTGCTCTTTGTATATTTCTAACTCAAACAATCTTCTGCTGCATCGTATTATTTTTCAATAACGTTCATTTGCTCATCAAGGTTTAGTACTGTTAGAGCAGTACTTACGGTAGTGGCGATAACATCAACCACACCAGTTCTAAGTGCACCGAGTAAAGCAAGAGGCTTACTGTTCTCCGCAGCAATAGCGATAACATCGCTTATGGGGCGGAACTCTTCTAGGTTAAGCCCAATAACCCGATCACTCATAACCGTATTAGCCGAGTTTCCCTGCACATCAAAGAAGTCATAACCAGCAAAATCGCCCACGACACCTTGGTGTAAACGAGCTTGCACAACTTCTTCTGCCGTAAACCACCCCAAGTCCACCATATAGCTATTTTCGCTCATGTCGCCAATACCAACGAGCGCAACATCTGCCTTACGTGCCAAATCTAACGTTTGCTTTACCGTGCTATTTTCCATGAACGCTATTTTTTGCGCTTTGGTTTCTGCGTAGGCTGGCGCGTAAAGTGTTTCCGAAGAACCACCGTATTTTTTGGCTAGTTGTCGACAAATATGGTCTGCATTAAATTTACCGCCTCTAGGGTGAATGCCCCCTATTCCGCAAACAAACTTACAATCTCTTGGTGATATCACACCGATATGATGCGCAACGGCCGATACATTTCGCCCTTGCCCTACCGTTATAACGGTTCCGTTCTTGAGTGTGTTGTTTAGGTAATTTGAGACCAAACCAGCAACTTGAAGGCGTTGAAGTTCTTCTGTCGGCTGGTCGAGCGCAATCAATGCCCTCTTAACGCCAAATCTTTCAACTAACCTTTGTTCTATTTTCGCGCTAAAAACAGGGTGGTACTTCACTGTTATTTCAACAATGCCTTCGTCTCGTGCTTGTTTAAGCATACGTCCGACTTTTGCACGAGAAATAGAAAACTTCTTAGAAATTTCCTCTTGAGTTGCCCCATCCTGGTAATAGGCTACCGAAATCTCTGTCAGTAAATCGCTATTTTCTGAGTTGATGTCATTTTTTGCGGTCATAATTCAATTGGTCCGGTCCAAAAGTGGTGTGTAGAATAATAATTCCTGCTCTAAAGAGCAAACTTTTGATCAACACCGTTACATTTTCTCAGCGTGACTTTTGAGTGCTTTCGAGTTTATTTTTAGAGCTGTTGAATCAGGCAAACGTTTAATTATTTAGTGGTTGTGAGATAAATTACGTTTCGCTGATTTTTCTGTATTGTGACATCAATCAATGATTGACTTTGATCGCTGATCGATTAAATATGGCTACATCATTTACTCACTCATCGAGCATATGTTCATGACAAATGTTCGCTGAGCAAAAAACGTTTAAAGTGGGCGGAATTTGGATTCACCTTTCGCCTGACTTGCTTGCAATTTAGTGCGCGTAAATAGTCTATCGCGCCCAAGAAATAGGATGATCGTAATGAGCAATAAGTTAGAGCAACTTCGTAAACTCACCACTGTAGTCGCTGATACGGGCGAAATTGAAGCTATCAAGAAGTACCAGCCAGAAGACGCAACAACCAACCCTTCTCTAATTCTTAAAGCAGCTCAAATTGCAGAGTACGCACCTCTGATTGACCAAGCGATCGATTACGCTAAAACTCAAAGCTCAGACAAAGCGCAACAAGTTCAAGACGCTTGTGACATGCTTGCTGTAAATATCGGTAAAGAAATCCTAACGACTATTCCTGGTCGTATCTCAACAGAAGTAGATGCTCGCCTTTCATACGACACAGAAGGCAGTGTTGCAAAAGCTCGTCAGCTTATCAAAATGTACAACGATGCAGGCATCACAAATGATCGCATCCTGATCAAACTTGCATCTACTTGGGAAGGTATCCGCGCAGCAGAAATTCTTGAGAAAGAAGGCATCAACTGTAACCTTACGCTTCTGTTCTCTTTCGCTCAGGCTCGTGCGTGTGCTGAAGCAGGTGTTTTCCTTATTTCTCCATTCGTGGGTCGCATCATGGATTGGTACAAGGCAAAAGAAGGTCGTGACTTCGAAGCATCTGAAGATCCAGGCGTTGTTTCTGTAACAAGCATCTACAACTACTACAAAGAATACGGCTACAAGACTGTTGTGATGGGCGCAAGCTTCCGTAACATCGGTGAGATTCTTGAGCTAGCAGGTTGTGACCGTTTGACTATCGCGCCAGCACTGCTTGCAGAGCTAGAAGCAGCAGAGGGCGACGTTGTTGAGAAGCTGGTTGATTCAAACGGTTCGAAAGAACGCCCTGCAGCACTTAACCACGCTGATTTCCTATGGGATCACAACCAAGACGCAATGGCTGTAGAAAAACTAGCAGAAGGCATCCGTAACTTCGCTATCGACCAAGGTAAGCTAGAAGCGATGATTGAAGCCAAGCTTTAATCCAATACTAATTCAAACCTAGGGGAACGTTTTCGTTCCCCTATTTATCTCTTCTTTATTTTTAGTTATTCAATATTATTTGGAAGTAATTATGGATCACTCTCTACAATCTAGAAAGCACCTAGCTAACGCTATTCGTGCCCTTAGCATGGACGGCGTTCAAGCTGCTAACTCTGGTCACCCAGGTGCACCAATGGGTATGGCTGATATCGCCGAAGTACTTTGGCGCTCTCACCTAAACCACAACCCAACCAACCCTGAGTGGGCAGACCGCGACCGTTTCGTTTTATCTAACGGCCACGGCTCTATGCTGATTTACTCTTTGTTGCACCTTGCGGGTTACGATTTGCCAATCGAAGAGTTGAAGAACTTCCGTCAACTGCATTCAAAAACACCAGGTCACCCTGAGTACGGTTACGCACCGGGCATCGAGACCACGACAGGTCCGCTTGGCCAAGGTATCACTAATGCCGTGGGCATGGCACTGGCTGAGAAATCTCTGGCGGCGCAGTTCAACAAAGACGGTCACGACATCGTGGACCACTTCACTTACGCCTTCATGGGTGATGGTTGCCTGATGGAAGGTATCTCGCACGAGGCATGTTCTCTTGCGGGTACGCTGGGTCTAGGTAAGCTGATTGCTTTCTGGGATGACAACGGTATTTCTATCGACGGTGAAGTGGAAGGTTGGTTCTCTGACGACACACCTAAGCGTTTTGAAGCGTACGGCTGGCATGTCATTCCTGCAGTAGACGGTCACGATGCGGATGCGATTAACGCAGCGATTGAAGCGGCGAAAGCGGACCCACGTCCGACGCTTATCTGTACCAAAACCATCATCGGTTTCGGTTCGCCAAACAAGTCGGGTTCTCACGACTGTCACGGCGCACCATTAGGTCATGAAGAAATTGCAGCAGCACGTGAGTTTTTAGGTTGGGAGCACGGTCCTTTTGAAATTCCGCAGGAAGTTTACGCAGAGTGGTCTGCGAAAGAAGCAGGCGCAGCTAAGGAAGCAGCGTGGAACGAGAAATTTGCAGCTTATGAAGCAGCATATCCAGAGCTTGCCGCCGAGTTCAAACGTCGAGTAAACAACGAACTGCCTGCAGAGTGGGAAGCGAAAGCAAGCCAAATTATTGCAGACCTTCAAGCTAATCCAGCTAACATTGCGTCACGTAAAGCGTCGCAAAACGCGTTGGAAGCGTTCGGTGCTATCTTGCCTGAATTCATGGGTGGCTCCGCTGACCTTGCGCCTTCAAACCTGACCATGTGGTCTGGCTCTCAATCACTGACGGCGGAAGACGCATCGGGCAACTACATCCACTACGGTGTGCGTGAGTTCGGTATGACAGCCATCATGAACGGTATTGCTCTGCACGGTGGTTTCGTACCATACGGCGCAACGTTCCTTATGTTCATGGAATACGCACGTAACGCGATGCGCATGGCAGCACTGATGAAAGTGCAGAACATTCAGGTGTACACGCACGATTCTATCGGTCTGGGTGAAGACGGTCCGACTCACCAACCGGTTGAGCAAATCGCCTCTCTACGCCTAACGCCAAACATGAGCACATGGCGCCCATGTGACCAAGTGGAATCAGCAGTCGCTTGGAAACTGGCTATCGAACGCAGAGATGGCCCAACGGCGCTTATCTTCTCTCGCCAGAACCTAGCGCAGCAAGAGCGTGATGCCGCACAAGTGGCTGACATCGCAAAAGGTGGCTACATCCTGAAAGACAGCGATGGCAAGCCAGAGCTTATCTTGATTGCAACAGGCTCTGAAGTTGAGTTAACCATCGAAGCCGCAGCGCAACTGACAGCAGCAGGCAAGAAAGTACGCGTAGTCTCTATGCCTTCAACAGATGCATTCGACAAGCAAGACGCCGCTTACCGCGAATCGGTATTGCCTTCAGACGTAACCGCTCGTATTGCAGTGGAAGCGGGGATTGCAGACTTCTGGTACAAGTACGTAGGCTTCGACGGTCGTATCATTGGTATGACAACGTTCGGCGAATCTGCACCAGCGGGCGAGCTGTTCAAGATGTTCGGCTTCACGGTTGAAAACGTAGTCGAGACCGCTAACGAACTGTTGGCTTAATTTTACTAAACTCTCAAAGCCCCGCTCATTCTGAGCGGGGCTTTTTAGTTATTTTTGGTTCTCTACGTATGCCTTACTGGTGATTTTCCATCCCTTGTCTGACTTCATAAGGATCAAGTAGTCAATGTAGTGTATATCGGGTGTGTCAAAGTCAAATTTTACGAAAGCCATTCTCTCGTCGACGATATCCACCGATAAGATTTTCCCTTTCCATGTTTCTTTTGCCTCAGAAGTGAAATAACCAGAAAAATCCTTAAGGGTTATAGCGCTTATTTTACCTTCATCAAACGACTTTACGTTACCACTCTTCATATCAAATGCGTCTTTCATAAGAGATTTACTTCCTCTATGGAGACCATCGAAGTATTTATAAGTTGTTGATACAACTGATTCATATTCAGAGCTCTTTTCAGTGCTCGCATGTGCAACGTTTAATAAAGGCAAACTTGCAATTATTGTAGATAAAAATAACGTTTTTAATTTCATAATATTAGCCCTGTTTAAATTTATACTGCTCTGTAGTCGGACTGATATTACAATTCACTCGTCTATGGATATATAGACTTAATTAAGCAACTTTATTTCACATATTGACCTAATCAGAATGCATCAATACCGTACTCAACATAGCCCTGAATACTAATTTCCGGAAACGATTTGGTTGAGTTAAGCGAAAACATCAACACTTTAACCATATGCAAGTTTGCCGCGTTTATTGTTATCGACACGCGGCTGCTTGACGACAAAAGCAGATACAACTCTGCCAACTTTAAAAAGTTACCCGTACTTCAGAGTATTTAGAGCTTGGCTTGGCTTGGCTTGGCTTGGCATTAGGTGTGTGATTACAACGAAAAGCGTAAAGCGTCCCCTGCAAAATTGAGAGGACCGACTGTACGATTGGTGATTGGATTACTAGCATGAAGCTTGAGAGTTATCTCATATTATCTTTGATTAGTGTTTCAGCAGCCTTTCAATAAGTGAACTCGGATTATCAAAATATTCAATCAAGTTAATTTGAAACTTATTGCTTTTTCCCTCCACAACTAAAGATGGAAAACCATCCAGAGTGTATTGGCTCATTAATGAACGAGTGTCATTGATTGTTCTTACAGTCTTCTTCTCACATGTAGACATAGCCTCTTGCCAATCTAATACATGTACTCCTAATTTCCCTGCTATATATTCCAATCTGCCTTCTTGATTTACTTTCTCCCCGTCTACATAGTGTGCTGTTTGGATCGCATTTAACATTACCCAAGGATCCCCTCCAATGTGCTCAAATGCCAATATAGCTTTGATAGTAATGTGGGAATCAAGTATCACTTCTTCACTGGAAGAAACTCTAGACAGGTAGCCTTCTCCAAATTCAACACCAGACATTTGAGCTATTTTCAAGTCACTATCGATTACGTGTTGTCGAAAAGGCGGGGAAACCGAATGTTTGTCGAATAACCCACCAGGATAGGATTTGACTACAATTTCATTGCATGCTCGCAATTCTTCTATGATGGGAGCGGCGCCGTAGCACCACCCGCATAGAGGGTCAAAAAAGTAATGTACTATTACCATTTCATCTCGCCTTTGTGAACTTTAGCACCGAGCTGAAGTGATGAAACTTCGGTCGCATTTGGATACTTATCAACCATAAACTTAACCAATTGCTGACTATTTTCAGATTTCGATTTTCCTTCCACAAAATCCTGAATATAGGAATGCGTATAGTCGAGCAGAGACGAATCGAGATTTGAGGTATTGTGGGGCATGTGCCCAGGAACGACTAATTTCGGATTTAAGTTTTTCATTTCCTTTAGCTGCTTTATCCAAGCTTGGACGCTTTCATTCGACTGGTTGTCTGCCATCCAAACATGCATATGACCATATACCCCAACATTGCCTAATATCGCACGTTCAGAAGGAATCCATAGATAAGGTCTATGTGCTAAAACTCCTTCAGTCCCTCGGATTTCGACTTTTACTCCATCAATTGTTAAAGAGTCTGCTGTTATTGCTTGAGGAATATAAGGTTTTACGGGTGCATTGGTTCCCATCTTGGGTCCCCAATAGCCAACTTTAAAGTCTAATTTCTTCTCAATCACCTTTTTAACTGCAGGCGTTGTTACAATTCTTGCGTCAGGGAAAAGATTGTGCAAAGTTTCCGCACCAAAATAGTAATCAGGATCAGCTTGGCTCACGAAAATCGTCTTTAGGTTTTTTCCTGAGTCATATACTTTTGATGCAATTCTTAGTGCATCAGCTTTTGTAAACCCTGTGTCAATGACCATTGCTTCCGTTTCACCATAAACGACTGTTGAGGTAACACTAAAGCTATTCTCATCGCCGTTATACACGTCAAACTTCAATTTCTGACCATCGTAAGCCATGGATTGCCCCGCCATAAGTACAGTAGAGGCCAAAAGTGTTTTCAATTTCATGATGTTTCCTTAGTTGAGTATTAACTTACAAAATCATCTTAAAAAATTGATTGATTCAGAAAAACCACCTAAATTAAACATCATAATTTCAATATTCGATCAAATAATATGGACAAACTGACAGCAGCACGGGTTTTTGTTGACCTATCGATCACAGCGAGCTTCACCTCAACTGCCGAAAGACTTGATATGTCCCGCCCAATGGTGACAAGGTACATAGAATCCATGGAGGATTGGTTGGAAACGAGACTTTTTCACCGAACAACTAGAAAAGTCTCTTTAACTACAGCTGGCGAACAATGCCTACCCAAAATAGAATCCTGGATTGAAAATGCCGAAGATCTACGTCTAGAAATGAAGTCCACTGGGGAGCTTTCCGGTAAAATTCGAATAGCAACAAGTATGTCATTTGGTCACTCTCAACTTCTTTCTGCATTAATTCCGTTTTTAAAGAGGCATCCGGATGTATCGATTGATGTTGAGCTGCAAGACACCGTAGCGAACTTAACGGAAAATCAAGTTGATCTTGCTATTCGGATTGCGTCCAACCCAGACCCTTCCCTAATGGGCAAGCCCATAGCGAAATGTGCCTCTGTCATAGTTGCGTCCCCTGAGTACCTAAGCGATTCACCAAAGATTCTTCACCCAAAAGATCTAGCTTTACATCAATGTGTGGGCTATCGGAATTTTCAGAGGCACGTTTGGCATCTGCACAAACGTGGCTTAACCGAGTCCGTAGAGATTAATAGTCGGCTTACAGCCAATGAAGTAACAGCATTGACACAGGCTGCACTGCAGGGATTTGGTCTTGCGCTTCAGCCAACCTATCTTGTTAACAGTTACATAAGCGAAGGAAAATTAGTTCCAGTTTTACCTGATTGGGCACCTAGTGAACTGACAATATATGCACTTTATTCTTCTAGGCGACATCAATTACCTTCAGTTCGTGCGCTAATAGACCATTTAGCACAATTCTTCTCAGAGAATAGATGGTGACCTACTTCTTTCCTACCGATCCCATAGGTTCATCAATATTGTCTAGATCAACCAAGTTCCAAGGTAACCCTTTGTTGCGATAAATCCGCTTTTTCATCCATGTATAGTCCGCGACGTCGTGATCGAGCCGCTGCCCAACAACGATACAACGTAACGTTACGTCGCTTTCGTTGATAATAGAATGCGCGTCTCCACCAGCGGGGTATCCAATAAAATCGCCTTCTTCAATAGAGAACTCTTCTTCCCCTATCCGTGCTGTCCCCTTTCCTTCAAGAACATAAACACATTCATCCTCAAAATAATGAACATGATGTTCCGTAGACTCAAAGCCGGGTTCAATTTCAACAATGTGAAATCCAAAGCCTTTTATTCCGGCTAGATCCCCAAGAGACTTATTGGTTCTTTGAGCATTTTTATTTAAAAAATGGGTCTTATTTGTTCCCTCAAATTCGTCGATTTCTTGTTTCTTTATCAATCCATTTCTCATACATGCGTCCTTTGTGCATATTTCCTTTAACCGCATACGAACATACAGAATATACAGAACACCAAACCCTAAAGTGATGTGCGTCACATTTTCCAAAACATTTTACAGAATGAAAGACCTTAAACCAATACATTAAACTGAACGGTGCCCTGTTTAAAAAGAAGCACTCTACTCCTTTGTATTAATAGATGTTTTTAACAGAACAACACCCCGTTAGTTTGAGATACAATCTATCCAGCCCATGATTCATACGCTCAATATTCCATCATACAGAACGCTTGACCTTATAATATTTTGGTTTCAGTATGTCGTTCGAATTGAGGGGAAGTCATTCTTTATCAGGCGATTAGCATGGGTAACAGACCTTTCCTCTCCGAATTCTTTTGAACATAAATGGATTAATTATGAAAAAAACTCTTTTGGCAGTGGCTGTAATGGCAGCGGCAGGTTCTGTAAACGCAGCAGAAGTTTACAACAATGATGGTTCTACTCTTGAAGTTAACGGCCGTGCATTTGCCGTTATGCAAGTTGAAGATAATGGCGCTGGATCTGAATCCTCTATCAACGATGGTGGTTCTCGTCTTGGCTTCACTGCTAAGCATCAAGCAACTGAAGGTGTTGCAGCCATCGGTCGCTTCGAAGTTCAATACGGTGATGCAGACACAGCATTCACTTCGCGTGATTTCTACGCAGGCCTTGAATTCACCAACATTGGTACGCTGACATTTGGTCGTCAAACTACCATTTTTGATGACGTGTCTTTCCGTGGTGGATTCGATGAGTGGTATGGCTACTCTCAAAGCCTTGAAGATCGTGGTCGTGATAACGGTATCGTAAAATTCACTGCATCTAACTTGGTTGAAAACTTAACGGCAGGTGTGACTTACCAATTCGCACAAGCAGACAACAACGAGCGTAGTGGTTTTACCATCGCAGGTGCTTATGACCTTCCTATGGGTCTTGGTCTTTCTGCTGGTTTTTACGACTATCAAGATGAAAAAGTGAATGCTGATAACGACAACTTCTCTGGCTTCAACTTGGGCGCGAGCTATAAATTCAAAGCGTTTAAAGTGGGTGCAGACTTCTCTATGGAAGATCAAGCAGGCACAGACGTAATGGCTTGGCGCTTAGGCGGTGAGTACAACATCGATGCAACACGCATCTATGGTGGTTACGGCCAAGTTGATGAAGATAACGCACCAACAGACTCAGGTTTTTACGCAGGTGTAGGTTACGCACTGGGTTCGAAAACAACGGTATTTGTTGAGTACTCTCAGCTAGATACTGAAGCGAAAGGTGATTTCGAGTCAGGCGCGACTGCAGGCATCGTTGTTAACTTTTAATGCGTAGTAGGTTCTCTGTAGCAATACATTGAATCTATGCAATGCGTATAACCAAAGTTAACGAAAACCTTTCCATGGTTTTAAATTTCTAAATTTCATTTTGAAGAGCAATTAATCCACTGCCTTCTGACCGGATAGAGCCTTTGTCTATCCGGTTTTTTTCTTACTAAGAATTCAAGAAGTAAGTTTTATTTTTCTGACAAGGCTTGGCCTTCAAAGCGGATACCTTCCCATCCGAATTTAATAAAGTTCCGAATATTCTGATGATCATCGCCTTCTGGATTCTCTAGTACATCTTTACGGTAAAAATCGCCAAAGCAAGAAAGTGTGCTCTGTGGGTCTAAAGCTTGAATCTTCGCAAACGCAAAGATTTTGCACGAACCGTTGTTTTGCCCCGCTTCATTCAGTGTCTCGCCATTTTGAAATTCGGTTGGCGTGAATTCGTAGTTTGATTCAATCACTGAAATAACATCTGCAAATTGAACAGAGTTTGGAGACTCAGATAACGTAGTAAGAAGATCCTGTAAATCCATGGATAAGATTCCTTTTGTAGCTAGCTAAATTTGATAAGGTTTAGTTGGCTGAGCAGTATACCCAGCCAGCCCAAATACTCAAACCTTTGTCCTCTATCCACTTAGCGCCTTATTGGATTTGTGAACTTTCCTTGCATTAAAGATAAACACTATCAACACTGCCACGACGAATGGTGCCACATAGAGATTGAGTTTCTGCCAACCTATCGTTGCTTCTAGCCAGCCAGACAACATTGCCGTTATCGCAACACAGCCAAACACAAAGAATTCATTAAATGCCTGTGCTTTTGAGCGATTTTTATTGGCATAAGACTGGCTAAACAGCCCCGTTGCAGAAATAAACATGAAATTCCACCCAACACCAAGCAAAATTAACGCGGTAGTAAAGTGCCAAATGGATTGACCGTGGACATTAATTGCAATACACGCAATAAAGATAAATCCGCCCGTCACAATCATAGCGCGAGCACCGAATTTCTCGATCAAGCGCCCAGTGAAAAATGCAGGAACAAACATACCTAATACATGCCATTCAATGACTCCAGCCGCTCGGGTGAAATCAAATCCACACCCAAGCATAGCAAGTGGCGTAGCCGTCATTAATAGATTCATCACAGCGTAAGACACCATTGCAGCAAATACAGCGGTCATAAAGTTTGGCTGTTTAATGATGCTGCGAATGGAATCGCTCACTTCATTGCTCTTGTGTTCTTGAGGAGCAGGAAAACCTATCGTCTGTAATACTATCAAAGCAATGATATTGAGTAACAAAACAGCGCCAAATGCCCCTATATATAGCCCCTCGGGAAACATGGTGTGAGACATTACCGCCAAATTCGGACCCAGCACAGCCGCCAAAACACCACCAGCCATCGAAATAGATATTGCTCTGTGACGGGCATTCTCATCACTGACTTCAATAGCCGCAAACCGATAAAGTGTCCCGAAGCCGATCCCGATACCTAGCAAAGTGGTCGCGACGCAAAATAGCCAAAAGTTGGTTTGGTATAACGCAAACGTAGCCAATAATGCGCCAGAAATCCCAATGATATTCCCTAAACTGAAACCTTTTCTACGCCCCAATTTCCCCATGATCAAAGAAGCGGGTATCGTCGCCGCCATGAGCCCTAGAAACTGCAAACCGACAGGCAAAGTGATCAAACTTGAACTCGGTGCAATCTCTTTCCCGATAAGACCAACAACAGAAATCAACACAATGTTGCCCGTCATGAGCAATGCCTGACACAAAGACAAAAGCCAAACATTCTTATTCATTTATATTCCTTTTAAATCGCTGACGGTATGCCATTGGGCTTATACCATATTGACGTTGAAAAACATTTCTTAAGTTATCGCCACTCGCTAACCCAGAAGTTGTAGCAATTCGTTCTAATGTTAAATCGCTGTTCTTTAATAGATCACAGGCCAAATTTAGGCGCTCTTTAACCACATATTGGTTTGGGCTTATATTAATATCTGACTGGAAAATACGGTTGAGTTGACGGCTGCTCAATCCGACATGATGAGCAATATCTTCAACTCGAATATCCACTTTCAAATGCTGATGAATATAGCGAATCGCACTGGCAATCCTTGTATCGCCTGAACTTTGAGCCAATTGCAACGAAACAAATTGAGACTGTCCTCCTGGTCTCCGATAGAAAACCACAAGCTCCTGCGCAACAGAAACAGAAGTCGCATAACCCAGATCTTGTTCGACGAGAGAAAGGCAAAGATCAATGCCCGCTGTAATACCAGCCGAGGTTGATACCTTACCTTGGTGGAGATAAATTGCATTCGAATCTACATGAATAAGTGGATAACGCTCTTGAAGAGCATCGCAGTGCCGCCAGTGGGTAGTCGCGCTTTTATTGTTAAGAATTCCTGCTTCAGCCAACCAAAACGCACCAGTACAAACCGAAGTAACACGTCGGCAATTTTCCGCTTTAGCGAGAAGCCATTCACGAATATCTTCACGCCCCAAATACGTTCGAGATTGATTTCCACCAGGAATGATAAGCGTGTCTAGCTCATCCAGATTATCCCAGCTTTTATCAGCGTAAAGCGTTAAACCGCCATCCGACTTCAATGTACCTTCTTCGAATGAAAAAATGATGACTTCATAAGCAGGATGTTCATTGAATTTGTTGGCCGAGGAAAATACTTCTGCAGGACCGATTACATCAAGGCTTTGGCAACCTGGGTAAGCAAAAATCCCTATTTTTTTCATTCGTACCTCATGTGCTCGATTTATCTCTAACACATGGGAGTATGAATTGAATCATGGTTGTCCACAACGACGAATATCAGATCATTTCGGACATAGGGTCATGACGAGTGTTATGTTTCCTGTACACACCCTTCATCGAAAATCCTAAACCCATTTTTGCCCGCTGCTTTCGCTTTGTACATAGCAATATCCGCTTGCTTAATCAGCGCTTCTGCCCCGAGTTTGCTTTCTGATTGTGGGTAAAATGTGATTCCAATACTGGCAGACACATGCAACGTGTGTCCTTCGTGAACCATAGGTACGGCGACCGCTTCCAGTATCCGGCTAATAGGAATGTCGTAGGCACACGGCTTAGATACGTTTCGAATAACAAAAACAAACTCATCCCCACCAAACCTTGCAACGGTATCACCTGCTCGAATGCTATTTTGGAACTGTTCGGCAACGTGTTCTAACATCATGTCGCCAACAAGATGACCATAGCCATCATTGATTTTTTTGAATCCATCTAAATCCAAAAAGAGAATGGCAATGTGTTTCTTCGAACGCTCCGTTTGAAGCATGGCTTGACTTAGTCGGTCGGTGAGCAGAATTCGATTTGGCAACCCAGTCAACGAGTCAAAGTGCGCGATGTAATTTAAACGCTCTTCGTGTCGTTTTTTAATCGTGATATCGGAAAAAATGCCGACGTAATGGGTAACTTGGCCATGTTCATTTCGAATCGAGCTGATGTTCAAGTCTAGCGCGACTTCTTCTCCGCTGGAGCGCTTAACCCAAATTTCATCATTCCAATGCCCTTCTTTTCGCAAAGCTTGGGTCATTTCAGTAAATTGCTTGGCTTGCATGAACCTATTTTGGAATTCCAATAAGTTGGCGTTTTTTGACTCGTCAATACTTGTGCCTGCAAACATAAGGCAAGCATCATTGACTTCAATAATGTCCAACTTTGCATTACTGATGAAAATACCTTCGTTGGCATGCTTAAATACGCTCGCTGCCAACTTTTCTTTTTCTTGAGCGACATAGGTGTCGGTAATATCCCTAACAGCACCGACAGTGACATCTGGGCGACCATTGGCAGAGAACAGCGTTTTACCTTCTTGAATCACATGCTTGATTCGCCCGTCGGGCATAAGCAAACGGTGACTGACATAAAAAGGCGTTTTGTTTTCTAAAGACTCTCGAAAAGCGCGATCGACTTTTACTCTGTCTTCCGGATGAATAACATCAAGGAAAAGCTGATAGGAGGGCTCGTGTTCATCCTCTTCAAGCTCAAAAATATGATAGATTTGCTCCGACCAATAGAGCGATTCGGTTTCCAAGTTAAGTGTCCAGCTTCCTATATTCGCAATACGTTGCGCCTGAATTAGGTTACTTTGGCTATCTTCCAGATCTTCAGTGTGCCCACGAATAACCGTTTCAAGGTTCTTTATACTGGCCACGAACGCCCACAATATTATGATTTCTGCCAAGACGTAACCAAGTACCCCCCACATCATGGCTTGGTTAACCGTTTTAGAGAACTGTTCGTATAGCGGCGAGGCGTCTTTCCAGAAAAACACTTTTCCTACTTCTTCATTGCTACCTTTCAAGGTATCGGCATAGCTAATGATAGGAAGCTGAATCACGTTAAGTGGCTTACCATCAAACTCAATAACGTTTTGCTTGTAACCTTGTTTGATTAAAGATGAATCCGTCAACTGCCGAATTAAGTTTGAGAAAGTCGGAGTGGACTGGTGTTTGATGATACAAAGGCAACCTTCAATGTATTGTAATCGATGGTAGTCTTCCTGATAGTCTAACCACATGGATTTCGCGAGAGATGAGGTTCGTAGCGTCACTCCCGCCTCAACATCGATATGATCTCCTATCCGTTTAAGCATATTGCTCAAAGGTATCCCAACATCAATAGCAGCGATAACAGAGCCATTTTCTTTTGAGTCCGTCTTCTCTTGCGCTTCATTGTAATCGCCAAAAACTGGCGCAACGGCTCTAAGCGCAGCTAACGTCCTGCCTACTTCGTACCCAGCTTGTACATCTGCATTGGCTATTGCGTTGGTTACCGTCTCCCGAACCCCATCAACCGAGTCGCCATAGATACTGGGTTGATCCAATCTCAAAAACGCTTTTGCATCAGGAGCTAAAAATACTTGTAACGTTTTAATGTAGTACTGCTCTTGAATCATTTGCCAAGCAGGTTTGAGCTGGTTGGTAAGCTTTTGCCGAAGCAAGTCATTGAGAATTTCGGTGCCATTCTCTTTTTGCTGCGGATTGTTCACTCTTTCACTGATTAAGCTTTTTACATTGGGATCATTGGCGATAACGGTTGCCAATAAACTCATGTCGACTTTTGATTGATCCAAGATGGTTTGGTAGCTCTGAGTAATTTGCTGAGCTTGCTCTTCGATAGAGGCTGAAAGGGATTGTTTTGACGAGTTAATGCTAATGAAAACAAATATCACATCAATCAAAGCGATGATCACACTGAGTATGATGAAATTATTTCGATGGTATTTTGACAGGTACTTCATAGCGTACCAACCCTCGCTCAATCGGAACTACTTACTCCGTATGCAAACATCCTTATTTGCTACAGAACCATCCAACCCTACCTTCATACGCCCAAAATAGGTTCACACTGACAAAAGGTTTGCGCAGAAGAAAGGGTTTGCACTGAAAAAGTTGCGCCATTAGCGCACACTTTATTCGGGTTAATGCGTTCAGTGTCCATTTTTTATTGGACGAATTCGACCCTTACGAGTACCTACTTGCAGCAAGTATCAAAAATGAGCCATAGAATGAATAGGGTTGTTAATAATTTGAAGGGTAACAGATAAGAGGATTGAGGAATGTATGCGTCAGTAAACCTTTACTAGAGCAATACTAGCACAGCAGATGATAATCAAAAGAAAGGAAGTGTTTGAGTATCATGGTCTTGCTGCTCTAAACAATAACGACTTTTATATTTTGATCAATGAGTGCTTGCTTGTGCTCTTCTGAAATCCCGCTATCGGTGATGAGAATATCAACAGCGTTACACGGAATCACTTTGTATACGCTTACTTTCCCAAACTTGCTGGAATCTGTCACAACTATCGTTGTTTTGATGGATTCACACATAACGCGATACAAACGGGCTTCATGTTCACTGTGTGTCGTAATACCGTAGTCCAGGTGAATGCCATCAACCCCCACAAAAATCTTATCAAAATGATAGTCTTTGAGGCTTGATTCCGCTTGCGGACCATAAAATGATTGGCTGTCACAACGTAACGTTCCGCCAGTGATCATGACATCCAAACCAGATGAATTAGACAAAGTTGAAACAATATTCAGACCATTTGTCATTACAACTAAATCGGATTTATCCGCAATGAGTTTGGCTATGTATTCTGTCGTTGTCCCTGCTCCGAGAATGATCGCATCTTTGGGTTGAATGTGTTTTACCGCTTCTTTAGCTATGGCCAGTTTTTCTGGCGTGTGGTGGGTCTGTTTAATTTTGTTCGATGATTCAGCCAAAGAAGACTGATTGCGAATCGCCCCGCCATGAGAACGTATTAGCAACCCTTTTTCGTCAAGGTAATCGAGATCATTTCGAATAGTGACTAGGCTAACATCATGTAATTCGGATAGCTCGTTTACTGAAACACTGCCGTTTAGATTCAGCCTATTCAGTATACTTTCCCTTCTTTTACTCGTTTGACTCATCTTGAGAAGCTACCCTCTTCGCAGAAAAATTTCGCGCTTACGACCAAAGCGAGGATTGTACATGAGGATAATTTTGATAACAATTACCCACTGTTAAGCCGAGAAGTAACGCAGAGTTATGCTGTCCTCTAACCTACAAAATTGAAAAAATCGAGTACGCTAGAGCCCGTTTAGTTCTTCCAGCCGCGATGTGCCTTCCATCGGCCCTGTTACTGTTACAGAACGCGAACCACATTTTGCCGCAATACGCAGCGCTTCCTCTATGCTTTGCCCTCTTACTCGACACGCGATATACGCGCCTCCAAAACAATCTCCTGCTCCTGTTGGGTCCACTTCATCCACTGCGAAAGGTGGTTGGACGTACTTTTTGCTTTGGGTAAAAACAGTCGCGCCTTTTGAGCCACACTTTAAAACCACTTCCTTCACGTTAAAATGTTCGAAGTAATCGTTAATCGCAGCACTCTGATCTTCAAACTTAGATAACGTAGTGATTTCCGCCTCACTTGGCAAATAGGTGTCGGTATTTTCAAGGATTTGGAGGAATGAACGAGCCATTTTGTCATCCAACAATTCTTTCCGAATATTAGGGTCAAAGGACACCGTTCCTCCTTTTTCTTTTACTCTTTTGATAGCCTCAAGAGTAAGCTGTACGATGTCGTCGCTGATCAGAGAAGACCCCATGACATGAAGGTGAGTACAATCTTTAAATACCTCTAGATTCGCGTTTTCTAGACTCAGCTTGCCACAAGCGGCGTTTTTAATGTTGAAGATGAAATCACGATTGCCATCCGAGTGGTAAGTTACAAAAGCACTGCCAGTGGTTTCCTTTTCCAAAACAGTTATCCCACTCACATCGACCCCATCATCGCGAAGTCGGTTGATATTCAGTTCCCCAAACCCGTCATTTCCAACAGCCGACACAATGGCACATTCCACTCCGAGCTTTGCAACTTGGTCAATGAATATCGCAGGAGCACCACTTGGAAACGGGCCAGAAAAAAGTCCGGTCTCTGATAATTGCTGGTTACGCTCTGTCGCCATTATCTCAACGACAATTTCGCCAATGGTTACAATCTTCATCATTTACCTTTCTTGTTTTTGTAAACGTCTATTCCTACCGCGATGAGAATCACAATTCCTTTCACGATTAGAGAAACAAAGAAATCGACGTTCATCAGGCTCATGACATTGCTTAAAACAGCAATAATGAGCGCACCTATCAAAGTACCAATTATCGTGCCTCTACCGCCGGTTAGAGATGTTCCACCAAGAACACAGGCTGCAATGGCGTCAAGTTCCATTCCATTTGCTGATGTAGGTTGAGCCGAGAACATTCGGGATGCCAACATGACTCCACCTATCCCAGCCATTAACCCAGTGATCATGTAGGAATAGATCGTTGTTTTCGCCACATTTATACCGGAATAGGCAGCCGCTTCGGGGTTGCCACCAACAATGTATATCTTTCTTCCGAATGTTGTTTTAGATAACAGAAAGTGGTTGAGCGCAATCATCGTGATAAGAATGATGATAGGAAAAGGTATTCCAAGAAAGTAGCCGTTAAATACAAATTCAAAAGGCGCATTGTCGTACAAAGAAATGGCTTTTCCGTCGCTTGTCAGCATTGCGGCACCACGCCAAATACCCATAAAACTCATTGTGACGATAAAAGGGTGTACACCTAACCATGTGGTAATAAACCCATTCGCAAACCCACAAAATACGGAAACGCCTAAAGCGATGGGCAACATGAGTGAGAATGGCAATCCGCTCGTTAGCCCTACAACCAATACCAGACCAGTCAAAGCGACAATAGAGCCGACAGACAAATCTATTCCAGCCAATAAAATGGCGTAAGTCATCCCGAACGCAACAATCGCAACAATCGATGTTTGAAGTAATATGTTGGTAAAATTATTCATCGACAAAAAGTATTCAGATAGAAATGACGACACGACGATAAGTAGAATGAGTCCACCAAGAATCCCGCCATACTCTTTTACGAACATCCTAATCATTTGAATCCACTCCTGTCGCATAAACCATAACTTTGTCCTGGGATAATCCTTTAGTATTCAATTCTTTAACGATTCGTTTATTGCGCATAACAAACAACCGGTCACTCATATTCAGGGCTTCCGGTAATTCTGAAGAAACCAAAATCACCGCTGTTCCTGTTGCCGTCAAATCTCGAATAATGCTGTAAATTTCAAATTTTGCACCTACATCCACCCCTCTTGTCGGCTCGTCTAAGATCAGAATGTCCGGCTTTTTTTCTAGCCATTTGGCTAGTACGACCTTCTGCTGATTTCCTCCACTCAATGACCCGACAGACTGGTGTTCATCGTGAACCTTAATGTTCATTTTTTTGATGCTACCTTTTGTAATACGAAGCTCTTCGCTCGGGTTTCTAACGCCTGCGGTTGCCACGTCTTCAAAAGAAGCAAGATTGCAATTGATGTGCACACTGTGATCGAGTACCAAACCTTCTTCTTTTCTGTTTTCCGTTACGAACGCAACCCCATGGTTTATCGCAACACTCGGGCTAGATATGTTCAGCGACTTTCCTTTCACTTCGATACTTCCTTGATACGGCAGCATGCCAAAAAGCGCATTCATAACATCGGATCGACCTGAACCAACAAGCCCGAAAAACCCGATAACCTCCCCCGCATGAAGATCAAAGCTGACTTCTTGGAAATAGACTGGATTCGTTAGCGTTCGGACCTTAAGAACAGGTGCGCCAAGCGGTTGCAGTTCATCAATTTTGTCGGGATAAATGTCGTCCATTTCTCGCCCAACCATCATGGTGATCAATGAATCTATGTTCGTTTGCTCTTTTTCTACCGTATCGATGTACTGCCCATCGCGCATCACGGTGATGTCGTCCGAAATTCTCATGATTTCAGCCATTTTATGACTCACGTAAACAATGGCTTTTCCTTCAGATTTAAGCTCAGCAATAATGCGAAATAGTATTTCCACTTCTGAATCAGATAGCGAAGATGAAGGCTCGTCAAAAATAACGACGTCCGAAAAGTAGCTTAGCCCTTTGGCTATTTCGACTAACTGCCGCTGTGCCATAGACAGTGCACTGACTTTTATCGTAGGGGAAATGGGGATCTTGTACTTTTCAAGAAGCGCTTTAGTGTCTTCTATCATTTTTGTGTCATCAATGATTCCTCTTGTTTGGGGTTCATTGTTGGCATATATATTTTCAGCAACCGTTAAGTTGTTACATAGAGAAAGTTCCTGAAAGATAATCGCAATTCCACTCTCTCTTGAGTCCATCGGTGACTTGAAATCGACCTCGCGACCATTGCGTAGGATCTGACCTCGCGTGGGAGAATGGACACCAGCCAGCATTTTAAGTGTTGTGGACTTTCCACAACCATTTTCTCCCAAAATCGTATGTACTCGACCTGATGACAGCTGAATAGTAAGACCATCCACGGCTTTTACCGCACCAAAATGCTTGCTTAAATCTTTTGTTTCTAACAGAATTTTTTGCATAAAGACGTCCTGATTGAAATAGAGCTTCTCAGCTCTATTTCAATCCGATAGCTACATTCCAGTATAAAGAACAGGCACAATTGGGTATTCAGAATCGACTTTCTTACCGTTTAAGTGGTCAACGGCTGCTTTTACCGCTGTTTTGCCCATAGTGTCGGCATCTTGTTTAACCACCCCAATCAGATGCGCATTGTCATCTACGGCTTTGATCCCTTCTGGCATGCCATCAAATCCAATAACGACAGCTTTTGAAGATTGTTTCGTTACCGCCAAGCCCGCGCCTATCATCATGTCGTCGCCAAACGCAAAAATCAGATCAGTCTCTGGGTTGGCTTGAAGCATGTTAATGGTTGAAGTCAACGACTCCTCACGCGTTTTCCCGGGTTGGACAGCAACAATGTCAATGTCTGTGTTGGCTACTGCATCACGGAAACCACGGAGTCGATCTTCTACTGAAGAAATACCAGGGTAAGATAACATCACGACTGTCCCCTTGCCTTGTAAATGCTTCTTAGCCAGTTTTCCTGCTTCTACACCACCACCATAATTATCGGTCGCGATATGCGAAACCACCTTACTGTTCTCTGCCCCTATATCCACAGTGAGCACAGGAATGTTGGCACGCTCAGCTTTTTTCAAAGGTCCTCGGATACCTTTAGAATCGACAGGTGAAATAATAATCGCGTCTACATTCTTTATAATGCAGTCTTCGATATCACTGATTTGTTTTGCCAAATCTTGGTTAGCGATGGACACTTTCAAATCTGCTTTGTTTTCTTTCGCTCCTGCTTTTAAACCTTCACCTAATGCGATGTAAAATGGGTGTGATTGAGTAAGTAGGGAGGCACAAATGGTGTGTTCATTGGCAGCGTGAACATTCATTGAGAACGCTGTCAAAATTGATAACGAAGTAAATAAGTACTTAATATTTTTCATCTTACTTTCCTTGTATTCCACGTTTGATTAGGACGTTATTCGTCCATTTATCTATTAGCAGCCTGCCCGTATATGTAACTGGTCACTCATTTATTTTAGATTACCCAGTTAGGTGTACGTTTTCTGACCACCAAATTCTGCAAGTACAAAAATGATACAACAAGATATAAAAAGCAAAAGAAAGTTAACACAAGTTAGATATTGATCAATTTTTATCGATATATAAGTCAATAACCAGTATATAAATACGTACCAAGACTAAAATGGTTATTTAAGGTGACTCAAATCACATTAAATCGTATTTATAGGCTATTTTTCAATCTACGTGATCAATCTTTTGTTTTTTTTGATCTCTTTCTTTTAAATTCCAACAACAACAAAAAGAAAGCATTCGAAAGGAATTAAAGTGAAAGAGTTGCTTAATTTGGTTACGCAGCATAAATCAGGGAAAAGAGTCGGTATCTATTCTGTCTGCTCTGCTCACCCCTTGGTGTTAGAAGCGGCGCTAAAGCAGTGTTTACAAGATGGGCAGCCCGTTCTCATCGAATCCACTTCCAACCAAGTAAACCAATTTGGTGGGTATACAGGGATGACCCCAATTCAATTTAGG
The DNA here is from genome assembly GCF_002835515.1 of Vibrio sp. vnigr-6D03. Classification (NCBI taxonomy): domain Bacteria; kingdom Pseudomonadati; phylum Pseudomonadota; class Gammaproteobacteria; order Vibrionales; family Vibrionaceae; genus Vibrio; species Vibrio sp. vnigr-6D03. The sequence goes on along the minus strand of NZ_PIZL01000026.1, from coordinate 159,014 downwards.
GAATTGGTCTTTTCTATCGCAGAATCAATATCGATGCCTTTGGATAAAATTCTACTGGGCGGTGATCACCTTGGTCCCAATTGCTGGCAATCGGAACCAGCAGCGTCGGCAATGAGTAAATCTGAAGACTTGATACAAAATTATGTAGAAGCAGGGTTTCGGAAAATTCACCTAGATTGTTCAATGCCTTGTTCAGACGACCCCACACCACTTAGTGATGAAACAATCGCGCATCGAGCGGCTGTTCTTTGCTTGGTTGCAGAAGAAACTTGGAAAACCGTCGGCGGACCAGCACCTGTTTATATCATAGGCACCGAAGTTCCCACGCCGGGTGGTGCACTAGAGCCACTTGAAAGCACCCTAGAAGTTACCGACGACAAAGCGGCAGAACAAACGATCATCGTGCACAAAGAAATCTTTACCAAAAAGGGTTTAGGGGAAGTTTGGCAACGGGTTATCGGACTGGTTGTTCAACCCGGTGTCGAGTTCGATCACCACAATGTCGCACATTACAAAACCGAAAAAGCAAAACCTTTAAGTAGCATGATAGAAGGTTACCAAAATCTGCTGTTTGAAGCACATTCCACCGATTACCAAAGCCAAAGCGCCTACAGACAACTCGTTGAAGATCATTTTGCGATTCTTAAGGTAGGGCCAGCCTTAACATTTGCTCTGCGCGAGGCACTTTTTGCGTTAGCCGATGTGGAACAAGAATGGATAGACAAGAAAGAGAGTTCAAATCTTAAGAGAGTAATTGAAGAGGTCATGACTAACGAACCTATTTATTGGCAACGCTACTACGAGACATCAGGTAAGCAGCAGTATATCGATAGACACTACAGTTTGAGCGACCGCATTCGGTATTACTGGCCAAATAAGAACGTAAAGCGTGCCGTAGAACAGTTGTTTGAAAATTTAGTTCACTCTCCTGCTCCAATAACGTTATTAAGCCAGTACTTACCAAATCAATCAAAAAAAATAGGCGATGGATACATATCGAACCACCCGAAAGAAATCGTTTTAGACAAGATCATGGAAGTCACCAATACCTATAGCCAAGCGTGCCATTCAAATACGTAAACGCAGACATCACATTTAACTTTACCGCTTGCTTTTGTCGTTAGTCTTTTTGGTAACGCAAGCATTCATTAAAAGGGAACATTTATGAATAACATCATAAATAGCAATTACTGGTTAAACAAAGCAAGACATGAAGGTTACGCCGTTCCTGCGTTTAATTTTCACAACCTAGAAACAGTGCAAGTCATCTTAGATACTGCCAAAGCAATGGAATCCCCCGTTATTTTGGCTGGCACACCAGGCACCTATCAATACGGTGGTTCGAGAGAGCTTATCCATATGGTGAATGCGGCTGCGTACGAAAGGAACATTCAAGTTGTTATCCACCTTGATCATCACCATGAAATCGCTGATATAGAACAAAAAGTGAAGCTTGGTGTTCGCTCTGCCATGGTCGATGGTAGTGCTTTGCCATTAGAAGACAATATCAAACTCACAAAAGCGACCGTTAACCTTTGTCACTCTTATGGATGTTGCGTGGAAGCTGAAATTGGTCAGCTTGTAGGCCAAGAGGATGACTTAATTGTCGAATCGGTCACGGATCCTTATACCAACCCCGAAGACGCGGTCAAGCTGGTAGAGCAAACCAATATAGATTCACTTGCAGTAGCAATAGGGACGGCTCATGGGCTTTACAAAGACGAACCGAGATTAGACTTCGACCGTCTAGAGCGAATAGCAAAACTCATTGATATTCCTTTGGTATTGCATGGTGCTTCGGGCGTCAGTGTTGCCGATGTTCAGCGCTGCATTTCTCACGGTGTGGCTAAAGTTAACGTGGCTACTGAGTTAAAAATTGCCTTTGCTGACTCTTTAAAAAATGCGTTTGATGAAGACCCAACAGTCAATGATCCAAGAATTTACAACGAAGCACCAAAAGCGGCCATGGCAAAGTTGGTAAAAGAAAAAATCTTGATGTGTAAAAGTGAAGGGAAGCTGTAGGTTACTTGGAAAAATTAAGAGCAGAATATGCGGCTCTGGATCCTGTATATTGAGGTTACTTGGGTACAAAGCGCCTGTTTTCATTGAAAAGCTTAGGCGCTTTATTCTTTTAATGTCTGCCGACACAAACCTAAATTGGCTATTTTACGACGATGCGACCATTAATAGGCTGAACAGGACGCGCATTCATCCCAGTCGATTGAGCAAACGTATCGATTTGATCTTTGCTCGCACTCAATGGCTCTTTCATTAATACCCAACGCACACCTTCGCTGCATGGTGGTGTGGTAAGTGAGCCATTAAAGCGGTAATAATCTTGCTCCTCAGGTAGCAACTGAGCAAGATCGAAACCCGTATCTAACTGCTTTTTCTCTTTAGAATTCAGTGTGTCGCTTAGTAACGCTTTCAGAGACTGATTCGGTTTAGATTCCAGTTCATACATAATACCAACGACCGCCAACTCCCCTTTCGTATTGGCGTGTACAAAGTGCACTTCCAGCGGGAACTGTTTGCCTAGAATGGTGTTCTCGGATGGCGTGTGGAAATGGAATTGCTTCAGTTCGTACTCTCCACCTTCTAAAGTAAGCGTATTGTGCCCTTCAACGTTCACTTGAATAGCGTGCCCATTATTCACAACTTCGGTCGCAGAGCCGTGATAAGTCAGTGTTACTGGCTGCTTTTTTGCTTTTAGTGCGTCAGATATATTCACTGGCGACTGATTTTTCCCTTCCCCGCACGTTGCAAACAGTTTTGCCCACTCGTCAACGCCATGCTTTCCTTCATATGACCAATCTGCAGCCATTGAAGGCAGAGCAAATGATGAAACCAAAACGCCTGCGATCAGTGTAAGTTTTACATTTTTCATATAGTTGCCTCTTTCACTTAACAATTCTCACGCATTAACCAATTAAAGGTGAGATATGAAAACCATGGAAACACTATATTGCGGAATGCCCTTAACTATTTTTATGCAATTAATGATTTCATTTCTCACATATTGCACCGCTGTAACACAATGCATATCTTCGAGCCCTTCTCATAAGAAAAAGAGACGCGTACGTATCCTCGAAATTAATACTAAATTATTAATATCTTTGTTATTAACTATTCCCTGCATTCCCAACTTTGTTACTGAATTTCGCGGATTACTTCTATCCTCTACGTAGGCATTTCTTTATCATGTTTTCATCGAAATTGAGTAACCTCATACTCAAGCAATGGAGTACAAGTGCAAACCTATAAAGATGAAATTTCACGTTTAGTTAAACTGGCTACCCCCATTCTTCTCGCGTCTGTTGCACAGACAGGTATTGGATTTGTAGACACCGTTATGGCTGGTGGAGTGAGCGCAACCGATCTCGCTGGTGTTGCGATTGCCACCAGCATTTGGCTACCTACCATTTTGTTTGGAATCGGCATATTGATGGCGTTAGTGCCAATCGTTGCTCAGCTCAATGGGGCGAATCGTAAAAGCGAAATAGCAAATGAAGTACAACAAGCTATCGCAATGGGCTTGTTTGTCAGTGTGCCTATTATTGCTGTTTTCTTCCAAGTGCAGTGGATCTTAGGATTAATGAATGTCGAGCCTAAACTGGAAGAAATTTCAACAGGCTATATGAACATGGTGATGCCTGCGGTGCCTGCCGTGATGCTTTTTCAGGCTTTTAGAAGTTTTACCGATGGTATGTCATTAACCAAACCCGCCATGGTCATCAGTTTTATCGGTCTCTTTGCGAATATTCCTCTGAACTGGATGTTTGTTTATGGGGAGTTTGGAGCTCCGGCTCTGGGCGGTGTTGGCTGTGGTGTAGCGACAACCATCGTTCAGTGGTTAATGCTTTCTGCCATGGTGTTTTATGTAGTGACCGCGCGAAAGCTCAAACCTATTGGCACTTTTTCTAAATTGTATTGGCCTAAATTCAGCGCTCAGCGCAGGCTATTTCAATTGGGATTCCCGATTGCGGCGTCTATTTTCTTCGAGGTCACGCTCTTTTCCGTTGTTGCCATCATTATTGCGCCCCTCGGTTCGGTTGTGGTTGCCGCGCACCAGATAGCGCTTAATTATTCCTCGCTTATCTTTATGCTTCCTCTCAGTTTAGGGGCTGCAGTGAGTATTCGAGTTGGGCACCAACTTGGAGAAAGTAACGCAAACGGTGCGAAGGTTTCTGCCAATGTTGGGTTTATCGTTGGATGCTCACTTGCGGTATTAACCGGTATTTTAACAGTGGTGTTTCGCGAGGCCATTACAGAGCTCTACACGGACAATACTTCTGTTATTACCTTTGCCATGCATTTACTTTTGTTTTCTGCCGCTTACCAAATGGCAGACACCATCCAAGTTATCGCCGCTGGCGCACTTCGTGGCTATAAGGACATGAGAGCCATATTCTATTGCACCTTTGTGTCTTATTGGCTACTTGGATTGCCCGCCGGGTATGCGTTCGGGATGACGGATATCTTTGGCGAACCCATGGGGGCTGCAGGCTTTTGGGTTGGGTTTATTGTCGGGCTATCAGCAGCCGCCTTACTGCTGTCGCTCAGGTTGAAATGGATACACAAACAAGACGAATCCGTTCGTTATAGCTATATGGCTAAGTAGCGCGAGTAAAATTACTTTTATTAGTTAATTACCACCTTCTAAAGAAGGTGGCTTAGTGTTGACCCCCTAAAAGGGGGCTTTTGTTTAGTCGAGCGCTAACTGTTGCTGTTCCACTCGCTCTTGTTTCTCCTGATACTTTACATATCTGCGGATTATTTCTTCATTGATTCCTACACTATCGACAAAATAGCCTCGCTGCCAAAAGTGATTGCCCCAGAGCTTATTCTTCCGTAGATACGGAAACTTACTGAACAACTTTAAGGCTATTTTTCCTTTCAACACGCCCATCAACTTGGATATCGATAGCTTCGGTGGAACTTTTATCACCAGATGAACGTGGTCTACTTGCACGTTTAGTTCAACTACTTCACATCCAAGTTGATTACAGTAAACATTTATACACCGATAAACTTCTTTGCCTACATTGTTTCTCAATATCCTAAAACGATACTTGGGCGTCCATACTATGTGATATTGACACCGCCAAAATACGTGGGATGCTTGATTATATCTACTCATGTTTTATGTCCTCTTTGACTTCTGGAAAAATCAAGGAAGCATTTAACATGGGTAGTTTTTCAGGCAAAGCCAAAATGGATGATAACCACCTACTGAAGTAGGTGGTTTAGGGCTGAAAACAAAAACAGGCACCGAAGTGCCTGAATCATTACCGCTAATCTACTAGCGAGAGATTGCTTAGTGTGAAGATACGTTCAAATTACTGCGCAATACCACCTTTCGTTAACTTCGCTGGGTCGAGCAGCTTTTGAAGCTCTTCACGTGTTAGATCTGTTTCTTCTTCCGCCACGTCGATAATAGCGCGTTGCTCTTTGTAGGCTTTCTTAGCGACTTCTGCAGCTTTCAAGTAACCGATAACTGGGTTTAGCGCTGTTACTAGAATCGGGTTCTTAGCAAGCGCCACTTGCAAGTTATCCTCACGTACGTTGAAGGTCGAGATTGCTTTATCCGCTAATTGAGTAGATGCATTCGCCAATAGCTCGATACTTTGGATAATATTCAACGCGATAACAGGCAACATAACGTTCAGCTGGAAGTTGCCAGACTGACCACCCACAGTGATGGTTGCATCGTTACCAATCACTTGTGCTGCTACCATTGCAGCTGCCTCAGGAATAACTGGGTTCACTTTCCCCGGCATAATGGAAGAACCAGGCTGAAGGGCTTGCAGTTCGATTTCACCCAGACCAGCTAATGGACCAGAGTTCATCCAACGAAGATCGTTCGCGATTTTCATGATGGCAACAGCGCCTGTTTTTAGCTGACCAGACAATCCAACAATCGCATCTTGGCTAGACATGTTGTAGAAGAAGTTTTCACTCGAAACGAACTCTACGCCTGTCGCTGCCGAAATATTCTTTGCAAACAAACCAGCAAATTCTGGAACCGCATTGATGCCAGTACCAACGGCTGTACCACCCTGAGCTAACGCTTTAACACGAGGTAGCGTTTCTTCAATACCACGCTGTGCTGAGTCAATTTGGAATTTCCAACCGCGCAGTTCTTGCGATAAAGTCACTGGCATTGCATCCATTAGGTGGGTACGACCCGTTTTAACGACATGCTCAACGGCGACGGCTTTCTCTTCCGTTTTATCGCTCAAATACTTAAGCGCGGGCAGAAGTTGCTTTTCTGCGGCTAGTGCGGCGCTAACAGCAATAGCGGTAGGAATAACGTCGTTGCTGCTTTGCCCCATGTTCACGTGATCATTTGGGTTTACGTCTTTGCCGACTTTTTGAGAAGCCAGCGTCGAGATAACCTCGTTGGCATTCATGTTTGAACTGGTGCCAGAACCCGTTTGGAACACGTCTACAGGAAACTGTTCTAAGTGCTGACCATCAATAATTTCCTGACAAGCGGATGAAATCGCATCAGCTACGTCTTGATCTAGCAGATTAAGCTCGGCATTGCTTTTTGCCGCTGCTTGTTTCACAAAAGCTAAAGCTTGAATGAATTTGGCTGGCATGGTGATGCCACTAATTGGAAAGTTGTCTACCGCGCGTTGAGTTTGTGCTTGATACAATGCTGCTTCTGGCACTTGCACTTCGCCCATGCTGTCTTTTTCGATACGGTAAGTGGTCATTCTATTTCCTTTATAGATCGGTAGTGTATTGGATGTTTTGCAGGTCTTTTTGTAGCGATAGAAAACGCTCGTAGCCCGCTGATGAATGGCAGTAATGCCGCTTTAGCGCAATAAGAGGACCGTGAATTTGATCTAAACAGATTTGCCGTAATGTCCGACAATTGGTGGCGTCATTGATGGTTTCTAGAAGGTTGTAATACACTCTGCGAAGAAACAGTTCTTCCAATAGTGGATTAGCAAAGTCTGTCCCCTTTCCATACCAAGAAGCCAAATTAAGGGTAGCTTGGATGTAGCTAAAAACCACTTCGTGCTCAAACCCGTTTTCTTCGGTATGAAACAGAAAGCGATCTTCAGCTTGATAGAACGTTTGATATAAAAAGGTAGACTCTTTCATGATCGACTCAATTAAACTAAATCTTATTGATAACCATTATCATTCTAATTGAGTCGATGTTTCAATGTTTTTGTCGTTAACTAATCAAATATTGCTGTATGAACGACATATCGGGCTCGATACACAAGCCATGCCCTTTGGGTAAACCGATCATGCCGTCTTTATCTTTAACCTGAGACAACACATCCAACGAATGAACAAGTAGGTCTTCTCTAAATCGATTTGGGGTTGTGTCGTATTCCAACATTGGTTGAACGGGATGTGCGCCACCGGGTAAATCGGGCATGGAAGCAAGAAGGTGAATATTGGTTGCTACAGCAATGGCGGAGCCCCAAACATGGTTAACAACAGGAACAAAATGGCTATGGGCCATGGACAAGACTTTTTGGTACTCCGTTATACCACCGAGCGCACAGGTTTCAGGTTGCAACAAATCCACACATTTGTGCTCAATCAAATCACGGAATCCCCACCTCGAAAACTCCGCTTCACCACCAGCAATACACATGTCCAAATGGGTACATAAATCTCGATAACCTTGTTTGTCTTCTGGCGCGACGGGTTCTTCAAACCAACTCACACCAAGCCGTTCTAGTTCTCGTCCTAAAGGCAATGCTTCACGAGTGGTATAAGCGTGGTTGGCATCCACCATGATTTCGATGTCCTTTCCGACAGAACTTCTCACCGCTTCAACTAATTCAACATCTTTTGTCACGCCCATGCCGATTTTCATCTTCATGGCTTTGAATCCCATTGAAGCAATCTTCACGCTTTCTTTTTCGAACCTTTCTTTTAAGTCCGGAACGCGTTGCAACATCATCCCGTAGCCGTATACCGGAATTTCATCTCGAAATGCACCACCGAGTAATTGATACAACGGCTGCTCATAGAATTTGCCTTTAATATCCCAAAGTGCGATATCAACGCCCGAAAGAGACTGCAAAGGCATGCCTTTTTGCCCATGGTCGCGCAGCAAGTTGTACACTTTATGCCAAATCACTTCGTTGTCTAATGGGTTCATCCCTACTATTAATGGCGCAATCACTTGTTCCACAATGGTTTGATTCGCCAGCGCCACTCCACCGCCACCGAATGCTTCGCCGTAGCCCACTAGCCCGTTGTCCGTTGTAATCTCGATAATATGAGCCGTTCTTTTGGCGTAGTATTGCTGCGAATAACCCAACTCTTCTTCTAGGTCATATTGCAGTACATAACTCTTCACCTTTGTTATTTTCATGGTGACCTCTTTACTTCCCTGTTGTACTGACTCAAATTGCGACAAACATCATCTCGAAAGATCAGTCATCCGAACCAAGCGATGCCACTCAGCGACAAATTCTTTAGCATTCTTTGCAAATTCACTATGCGGTATACCTACTCGATAAAGAGCACTGCCTAACCCAAAGCCACTCGCACCGGATTGTCGATATTCCGACATGTTTGAAGGGGTAATTCCACCGACTGGCAACACCTTTACATGCTTAGGTAGTATGGCTTTCCACGCCTTTAAACCTGTCGCTAAAACTTGCTCAGCGGGAAACAGTTTGAGCGCAGTGGCACCAACCTTAAGTGCACCGAAGGCTTCACTCGGCGTCGCGACTCCGGGAATCACCACAAGGTTTTTGTTCGCAGCGTACTCGATGAGCTCGGTGTCCATGTGCGGCATTACGATCAATCTGCCCCCTACACTCTCCACTTCGTCAATATCGTTTGTGGTTAACACCGTGCCAGCCCCAATAAGACAATCATTTCCTAAATCGCTCGCCAATATCGAGATGCTTTTAATCGCGTCAGGTGAATTTAAAGGCACTTCGATAATGGAGATGCCTTCATCAACTAATATCTTTGCGTATTGCAAAACTTCGGTTGGGGTAATGCCTCTTAAAATCGCTACCAAGCCGCATTGACTTAGGTGCCGATTTAGCTCTGTTGCTTGTTGTTCTGAATCCATGAATGCATCTCCCAAATCCCTTGTGCAGCCGTATTGTTGTATTGCTTAATGTTCATTTCCGATTTGAAAAATCTCAGCGCCATTCGGTATAGGTCACACAAGTGCTCATCACCTATTAAAGAAATTTCTGCTGGCAAACCGCCTAATGCTGACTTTGCTTCCTTAATTTCCGCACCTATCAACAAACCAGAGAGATAAGAGAACCGATGGGCACTTTCGACTTCTCCGAATAAAACGGCACTTCGGCATGAAAACAGCTCGGACATGATCCCTGCTGCATTCAAACTTGCATTCACACCTTTTAAAAACGAGTCGATGTCCAGCGATTGTTTCTCTTCACTGTATCCAGCCGCAAGTATCGAGTGCTTTCTTAGGAGTGAGTACAACTCTCCCGTCATGTAGGTTTGAAATTCTGCAATCTGAAGGTTTTGAATCAACACCCACTTGCAATGTGTGCCGGGGAGAACGATCCATCCATCGTAAGTTCGTTCCCAGCTATTCAGGAAAGGCAGTAACTGCGTTTCTTCACCACGCATTAGGTCGATTTGACGACCTTGATAACTCACACCAGGAATCAAATTCACCAATTGGCAATCTTTGGTGAGGAGCGAATGCCCTCCAGCGTGCAGGTCTTCAATGGCACAAGGTGCTTCAACATACGGCACTTCTACCCAACCTATTTTGCTGGTTACCATGCCTGTCAGATAGACATGTAAAGCAGGAAAAGCCATCAACCAGTCGTCGACTGCGGCATAAAACACTTGTTCGTATGTCAGCGTTTTACCGTCACTTTCAGGTAATTGAAGTACCCCCCATGGAAAGCTTTTCTCCGCCATAAGGTCGCCCTTATCACTGAGTAGGTAAGCTCGCAGCATGGTTGAACCCCAATCCATCGCTATAACACTGGCTGTGTGCGTTTTCATTCCGATCTGTCCTTAATCCAGCGCTCGCGTAATTCTTTTCACTGCTAAATAGTCGTGCAGAGCTAAGTGCGAGCAATCGCATCCGATACCCGACTGCTTGATCCCTCCATGGGGCAAGTCGATACCATATTTCACGCCATTGATTTGGATTTCGCCAAATCTAAGCTGCGTTGCACAACGCTGGGCTTTCGCTTGATCTTGAGTAAACACATAAGCGGTGAGCCCTGCATCTGTGTCATTAGCATGATCCAGTACTTCCGCTTCATTTTCAAACTCATAGATTGAGACAACAGGGCCAAAAATTTCTTCTTGGTACATTCGCATCTCGCTATTCAAATGGGTTAACACGGTTGGCATGTAGAAGTGACCCGTGTGTATCAAATCAGGCTTATTTCCGCCATACAAAAGCGCTGCGCCTTTAATGACGGCATCTTGTACCAACTCATCTACCCTTTTTAACGCTTGCGCATCTATAAGCGGTCCCATTTCATTGTCACTTTGAAGCCCGTAACCGACCTTCACCGCCTTTGCTCTTTCGACGACTTTAGAGGCAAATTCACTCGCGACACTTTTTTGAACAAATACACGGTTTGGGGTAACACAGATTTGCCCACAATTGCCAAACTTAACCGCACACACAATATCGGCAGCGAGATCCAAGTCGGAATCGGCAAAAACCAGTACAGGCGCATTCCCTCCTAATTCCATTGAATACCGCTTTATAGAAGTAGAACCCGTTTTCATAATGTGTCTGCCCGTTGCTATCGAACCAATCAGCGTTAGCATGGACGGAATGGTCGAAGCTGAAAGTGCATCGCCGACTTCTGCATCATCGCCACACACAACGTTTACAACCCCAGCAGGAAGACCAATATCGTGGCACAGCTTTCCAACTAAATACGCTGACATGGGTGACTTTAACGAAGGCTTGATGACAATAGGGCAACCCGACGCCATAGCGGGACCAATCTTGAACGCGAGATTCAGCAGTGGGAAGTTCCATGCAAGAAATGCCGCGACAACACCGACAGGTTCATGAACCAATTCATGGCTGTGTGTTCCCTCTTTATCGAGAAGAGAATCGGGGCGAAATCTTGATATTTCTTCTGCATAGAAAGCGAGGCTGTTTACTAAAGACTCAAAATCTTCTTGCGTCCCCGCCCAGCTTTTCCCCATTTCCAATTGAATGGCTTCTCGAAGTGCCATTTCATTTTCAATCACCGCATCTCGCAATTTGTTCATCCACTGAACGCGTTCTGAAATAGTGGTGGTCGACCATGTAGCAAAAGCTTTTTCCGCCGCTTCAAGTGCGTGATTCGCATCGGATGCATTCGCCTTTGTTATTGAGCCTGTCACTTCTAGAGTCGCTGGGTTCACAACGTCGTATACTGATTCGGTTGCGACCAGATTGCCACCAATGTACATAGGTAAAGTGTTCATGCTTTTCTCCTAAAACGGTTTGGTGTCTGAAGACAGATCTAGCCAGTCAACTTCAGCCTGAGACAGTGTAAGAGACGCGGCGTGCAAAGAGGTTTTCACTTGTTCGGGTGTTTCTGCACCGTTAAGTGCAATCACCGGAAAAGGCTGATTGAGCACATAGGCCAATGCCATTTCAAACATGTTGAGACCTTTAATTGAAGCCAGCTCTGTCGCGCGTTTTTTCCTTTCGAAATTGGCGTAGGAATAGAAAACACGTACTAAATCGTCATCACTGGTATCGTTGACGTCACCTTTAGCAAAGAACCCTCTCCCCAATGCAGACCAAGCAACGAGTGGGAAGTCATGTCGAGTAAACCATTGTTTGTCACTTTCTGAAGTCACAACCGTATCTGGCCAGAATGGCTCGTTGGCTTTCGCTAGGGAGAAATGGGGGCTTGAACTCATCATTTCAGCTTTGCCATTGGCCCGTGCATAATCAATGGCTTCTTGGATCCTTTCTGTGCTCCAATTCGATGCGCCATATGCACGGATACGCCCTTTTTTTACTTCCGTATCGAGCGCATCCACTAGCGGTCCAACGGGTTGAGTAAGGTCATCTCGATGGAACATCCAAATATCAAGATAATCGGTTTTTAACCTCGCTAAGGATCCATCAATGGCACGGTGAACCGATTCTGGGTTCACTTTTGCTCCTCCCGGATGAAGGGGCGCACAGTAGCCAGTTATCAAACCCTTGGTCGCAAGCACAATTTTTTCACGCATATCTGGGTTGGCTTCTAACCAATCCCCAATCACCATTTCTGAATAGCCGTGTTCTTCAACTGCACCGTATACTTCTGCGGTGTCTACGTAAGTGCCGCCATTTTCAACAAATGCATCCAACAAACTGAAATTACGATCCTTCGAATCAGGATGGAAAATCATAGTTCCTAGCCCAATAGCCGAAACAGGCTTATTGATGGATGGTAATGAGTACGTTTTCATCGTCATTATTCCTTATGAACAGTTGAGATCTTTAAGAACAGCAAACACGTCTTAAGACCTATAAACGAATGAGAAAATTAGGTTTTTCCTGTCTTCCTTGAAAGTGCATCAATCGAGACAGCGATTAATAAGATTGCGCCGGAGAACATCAACTTATCCGCTGCGCTGGCACCTGATAGGTCGAGCCCATTCCCTAAAGACCCAATCACGAGTGCACCTAAAATGGCATTCCACACACTGCCTCGCCCACCGAAAAGTGAAGTACCACCAATAACCGCTGCGCCTATTGCATCCAACAAGAGCGGTCCACCTGCGAAGGCATTAAACGATACAGAGGCATAACGAGAAGCCCCGACAATTCCAGCCAGTGCCGCCATTAAACCGGTAATAGCAAATGCGGCGATTTTGATTTTGTTTAGCGATATGCCGACTCGTCTTGCCGATTCCGGATTACCACCAACTGCGAACAACGCTCTACCAAATGGAGTGGATGTTGTGATCCACGCGAATAGTAAGCTGATTCCAAATAGGATGAGCACCACCAACGGGACACCTTTGTAGCTATTGAGCGTCATAACCGCAGCCCCAGCTAGCACCGCAAAGAATAGGATTTTTCCAGCGATACCCGATACAGCATCTTGCTCCAGCCCCATTTTCTCTCGCTGGCGATATTCACGAGTGGCGAACAAGATCATGAGGAGAATGCCTGATGCAACAATCGCCCATCCGAGCCAATCTGGAAGGCTTGTTGTGGTAATACCGCGGATAAATGGGTCGCGTACATTTATTGCTCCATGAATACCCAAGATCTTAAGCATCAAGCCCTGAAAGCCCAATAAACCGGCCAGTGTGACCACAAAGGAAGGGATTCCAATATAGGCAACCAAGCTGCCTTGAAACATACTTAAGGCAACACCCGTTCCAATAGCAGCCAGGCATGCCAGCGGTGCAGGTATACCTAAATTGGTCGTCAATACCGCTAAAATGGCCGCACAAACACCGGCGGTAGCCGCAACCGATAAATCAATATCGCCCAAAAGCAAAAGTATCGTGATGCCCACAGCCAAAATGCCGACAACGGAACTTTGCATAAAGAGAAAATAAAAGTTTCGAGCACTTAAAAAAGCCGGCTCCGTGATGCCGAAGTACGTCCAAATAGCGAATAAGGCAAATAACACGGGTACAAAATTGCCAAATTTGGAACTTCTGAGTTTGGTAAAAAGGCTCATATTTTGAGAAGATTTAGCCGACATGCTTCACCTCCTCTTCATGACCGCGAGTCATCGCAACAACGATTTCGTCAGGATTGGTTTCATGAGTGTTGTAGACGCCAATATTCTCTCCGTGGCGCATGACGGTGATTCGATCGCACACTTCAAAAATATCGGACAAATTATGTGAGATATACACAACAGCATGATTGGTTTCACGAAGTCTTTTCACTACATCGAGCACTTGCCTGGTTTGCGCGACACCCAATGCAGCGGTAGGTTCATCCAATAGCACCACGCTCGAATCCGCTCCGACTGCACGTGCAATGGCGATTGCCTGCCTTTGCCCACCAGACAATACTTCTACTTTTGCCCGAACCGATTTCAGTGTTTTTACTTGAAGCTGACCTACTGCTTTAAGTGCTTTTTTCTCCATTTGGAGGTGGTCCAATGGTCTTAGCGCTCTTGGTAGCCAATTTAACCAACCGCTATCGATAACGGGTTCGCTACCGAGTGACAAGTTGGCGGCTACATCCAAGTTTTCGCACAAAGCCAAATCTTGATAGACAATCTGTATCCCGAGTTGATTCGCACTTTGAGGCGAATCGACAGCGACATTTTTACCATCGACAAAGAACTCACCGTGGTCGGCAATATAAGCACCAGCAAGGGTTTTCATTAATGTCGATTTACCCGCACCGTTGTCGCCAACCAGTGCCATGACTTCCCCTCGCTGAACTTCAAAATGCACATCTTTAAGTGCTTCCACACTGCCAAATGATTTCCGAATTCCGGAAACTTTCAAATGAGGGACAACTGAGTCTTGTTCCATTGGCACTCCTTGCCTTTCTTCGTCCATGTTTTCATTCGCTGTGCCGACAGCTAGATGACGTCGGCACAGTATTTACGCGTCATAAACTTATTCACATGTCACAAGTCTATTTACAGAAACGTGTTTTAGCGGCTTCACCCTGACACACATCCGATTTTTCAATTGAAGGATCGTTATCGATAACGTACGCCACGCCGTTTTCACCCACTACGGAATAGTGTTCAACAGGAACGAAGGATACGTCCGCGTCTACGCCATTTTTAACCGTGCCTGATGTCAGTGAATCCACGCTTTGACCATTCAGAAGTTTGTCGACAACCTGTGCCGTCACACCCGCCATTTTGTCGAACGGTCGCCATACCGATTGTGTTTGCTGCCCAAGCAAAATTAGCTGAAGTGCTTGCACTGTCGCATCCAAACCACTGACAGGAACATTTCCCGACATGCCTTGCTCTTCCAGTGAAGCGATGGCCGCAGCAGCATTACCATCATTCGAAGAAACAACACCCTGAACGTTGTTATCCAACTTGGTCAGTGCTTGGTCCATTGAGCGACGAGCAATCGCGGGGTCCCAACCTTGTGTCCAGTTTTCATACCCCAGCTTTCTTTCGCCAGAATCAAACAAAGGTTGAAGCACATTCATTTGCCCTTTAAAGATCACCGCTGCATTCGGATCCGTCGGTGAACCTTTCAACATTACTAAGGTGTCACCTTTACTGGTGTTATCGACGATATGTTGCGCTTGCGATTCACCCGTTTTTTCCATAGAGGCTTGAATCCAAAAGCTGGTGTTTTCTGAATGAATCATTCGATCGTACGCGATAGTAGGTACGGACGATTCCGCAGCAGAGTCGGCAATGATCGCTGCCGATTCACCGTCAATAGGGATAACGACCAATACTTTCGCACCACGCGTTAAAGCCTGCTCCGCTTGGCGTTGCTGGGTGGCTGTATCGTTATTGGCGTTAAACACTTCTACTTTTGTATCTGGTGATATGTTTTTCATCGCTTCCACAAAAAAGTGGGCATCTTGGCTTTCCCAACGGGGATTTACGTTTTCTGGTAGTAGCATTGCGACAAAATCTTCTGCCAGTACTGGTGTGCTGGTCATCGCAACGGCAGACGCAAAGGTCGCCATTGTTAACATCGCTTTTGTTTTCACGTTCCTAATCATGTTTTACTCCTGCTGTTCATTTCCCTTTGTTACAGCCCAATCGCTCTAGATTTGAAGAGCGAACCGTTTCTATTTCCTAGTCGATCATTGAGATTTCCCGTCTAACCTTTCTTTAAGCCGATCACTGGCATCCACCAGCAAGTTCAGCATTCGGTTTTTCGCTTCTTCCCCTTCACCTTTCGCGATCAGTTCGTAGACTTCACGGTGAAAGGGAATGGACGATTCGTTTTCTCTTGGGTCGGTATTGGTCATTCGAATACTGCTAAGGAGTGCAGAAAAAATGATGCCTTCTAAAGCACCTAAAAATTCATTGTGTGTGGCTCTTAATATTGAGCGATGAAATTGTGCATCAGCGAATACGAAATCTTCCGTAGAGCTGGTTTCTTTTTCCATCGCTTCTATGGCGTGTTTAATGTTTTGCAAATCTTCTTCTGTCGCACGTTGGGCTGCCCAAAACGCGGCTTGAGGTTCGAATATCACTCGTACTTCCATTAACTGTGCGAGAAATTCGTCGGTCGGTGGTGTGGCTTGGTACCATGCCAATACATCATCATCTAACAGCCCCCAATCGTTTCGTGAGCGTACTTTTGTGCCGATCCCCCTTCTTACCTCTAATAGCCCTTTGCCGACTAAAATCTTAATCGCGTCTCGCACGCTAGAACGGCTGACCTGATATCTCTCAGCCAATGCGCCTTCTTCTTCTAATAGATCGCCTGGCTTATATAGCCCTGAAACCACTCTGCGCCCTATCTCTCGCGCCACTTGACTGGCTAGACTTGGGGTTAAGCCTGCTATTTGTTTCAAATTGTAGTAAGAAAGCTCATTCATAGGACGACCTTAAACATCTGATGTTTGCGTTGATATTATTAATGCATTTGTTTATTTTTTAATCGAGTGAATTTTATACACAGAATGGTCACTTCTTAACCTTGAAACGCCATTCTCAAGATTGAAGCAAAAAGAATAAGGGATTTGATGAGTAGCCAAGATCCGCATTATGGAGGTGATACAACGAGAGAGTATTGAATAAAAAAAGGGCAGCCAAGATAAGCTGCGCAAAGGTTTGGAGAAGTTTTAGAATACTTTGAGTACTTTGAATAAGAAGTGAGGTGAGCTCACCCAACAGAAAGCAATCTGTTACCTCGATTTGAGGAAACTTACTGCTCCCATTACAGACACCACAATCAGTCCAGCTATGAACCCAGCTAGGCCGTTAAGTAAAGTCGGCAGAAAACCGTTTATAAACGGGATAGACGGGATGGAAGAAATGATGGTTTCTATTAAGTGATGGATCACAGGAACGCCATGAACCACTATGCCTCCGCCCACCAGAAACATTGCCAGTGTGCCAACGATTGTAAGCGTGTGCATGAGTTTTGGTGCAAACGCGACTAGACCGTCACCAAGTGCAGTTATAACCCCATCACCCTGCCCTTTTTCTTGCAGATAGAAGCCAAGATCATCAAGTTTTACGATACCAGCAACCAAACCATAAACACCGATTGTCATCAGTAAGGCAATCACACTCACAACCAATACCTGAGTGGTAAATACTTGGTTTTGTACAGTTCCTAACGCAATCACAATGATTTCAGCCGACAAAATAAAATCGGTACGAATGGCACCAGCAATTTTCTTTTTCTCGTACTCTTCTATGTTTTCAACATGCTCAGAGACTGAAGCGGGTTCCTCATCTTCCTCTTGTACGTGAAACATTTTCTCTAACACTTTTTCTGTACCTTCAAAGCAAAGAAAAAGCCCACCCACCAATAAAAGAGGCGTAATCAACCATGGAGCAATAGAACTAATTAACAGCGCTGATGGCACCAATATGAGCTTATTTTTGAACGAACCTTTAGCAACAGACCACACTACAGGTATTTCTCGGTCAGCACGAACGCCCGAAACTTGCTGAGCATTCAGGGCGAGATCGTCCCCTAAAACTCCAGCGGTTTTCTTTGCAGCGACTTTTGACATCACAGCGACATCATCTAAAACCGTAGCAATATCATCCAACAACGTTAAAAGACTTAATCCAGCCATATAATCCTTCTGAATAGCAACGACATCTAATAAAATACGCGGCGATCCAACTTTAAGCCTTCTCTACCACGTCAAAACAAAGTTCAAATTGAAACTTTAAGAAACACATAATAACACTTTGTTACACTTCAAAATATCAGTTTTTGAAGCTATTTTTCTATTGCGTTTTCTTAATTAACAAACAGTTACCGTACTATTACCGTTTTATTTTGGACCAACTTTGCGTTTTTTGCTGTGTTAGCCGTGGTGAAATCCCGAAATTGAAACATTTTCTCGTCATTCTCAAAATCGGTGTAAATTCGATCTTGTACATATATATAGAACGATATACCATATATGAAATTTTAATTCGATAGGTAACGTCATGAAAAATATAGCTGTACTGCTCATCTCACTTACTTTATCCACCGCTGCCTATGCAGATGTAACGATTCAGAAAAACAGAGTTGTGTGCGAAACCAACGCATCAATACAAAAATTCGTGAAAAGAAAAGCGGTAAAGAAGAACGCGCAATTGCCCGATGGTTCTCGTGTTCTTGAGCGGAAAAGGAAAGTGGAGGTTTTGAAAAACTTCACAAGTAAAGGCTATGTACTGGTAGAAACTAAGTTGGGCGACAAACTGTTTGTCAGTAAAGAAGCGCTCTCTCGCTAGGATCTAGGGTCTGTTGCACTTAGATTGCAGGCTTGTACGGGAACGTAACCTCAAAAGTTGTGCCTTCTCCAGGTCGACTTTTGCAGTTTATTTTCCCGTCGAGTAGATGAGTCACAAGGTTATAAACAACGGCAAGACCTAAACCATTTCTTCCTTGCCCTCTTTGAGTGGTAAAGAACGGATCAAAAATTTTGGCTAAGTTTTCTTCATCGATTCCTTTTCCTTTATCTTTAATCACAATACATATGTCGGTACCAACGACTTGAGTTTCGATTTCAATGATTTGTTTTTCAGTGTCATCAGAGTGATGGATTGCGTTTTCAATTAGGTTGTTCATGACATCAAGGAGAGCTTCTTTAAAAACAAACGCCGATATACCCGCCTGCCCTTCTAGTTCAATTTCTACGTTGTCTTCAGACGTAAGATCGTGATTCGTGACAATGTCTTCGATAAGCTCCGACACCATAACCGCATCTTCATGGACACTTTCATGTTCAATCGCAATTTTCTTAAAGCACTGAATCAACTCTGACGATTTTTCTAGGTTGTCTTGCACCATTTCCAGACAAGATTGGGAATCGGCAATAAATTGTTCGCAGCTTTTCTTCGACAATTTTCCACTGGAAAGCAGCTTTTCAAAGCTCATTACTTTCTCTTTCATATGGGATGCAGAGGTAATACCTATTCCAATCGGTGTATTCAATTCGTGTGCAACACCTTTTACAAGTACACCTAACGACGCCATTTTCTCTGATTCCACAAGCTTCGCTTGCGCTTGTTCCAATGCGAACACATTTTCTGTTAGGTCATCAAACGATTCTTCCAATTGCTTGGTTCGCTGATCAACTTGCTCCTCCAATTGCAAATTTAAACGATCTAACTTCTTAGACGCTTTTCGTAAGCGAGTAATAAGTGAAACAAGAATCGCGATACCTGCCATAACCGCCAATGCAGTGATAGCCAACGTCGTGTATTCGCGATTTCGGTAGTCTCGTAGCAATGCGTTGATGTGTTTCTGATCTTGCTGAATAAGCACTGCGAGTATTTCACTTACTTCCGTTATTTTGGGTGACAAATACTCGATAAGGTCAAACGCGATATCGTCTGAATTTCGTTTCGCCAGTGCAATAATTTCCTTTCTTTCCGGTACCATTTCCTTCATCAAAATGGCTAACCACTTAACATCATCGTTGTTTGGTAGCTGATCTCTTAAATTATTAATCGATTCTTCGAGAAGCTCATTTGTTTCTATAGAAGAAGACACCCCGAGATCGATCAAACTTAGATCATCCTCAATCACCAAGCGAACCAGCTCCGTTTCCAGCGAATTCACCGCTGATGTAGCAGTAAGAATCGCGTTGGATCGTTTCTCTGATAAGTCTATGGTTCGTTCTATTTTATTATTGATTTGTAACAGCGAACTCGCCGCCCAGATACCCAACACAACAAGCATTGCAAGCACGAATATTGATGCTGCTAACATTCTGTCTTTACGATTGCGTAACATACTCATAGTTGGTCTCAAGCCACTCGCTTAACTCTATTTAATAACCCGTTTACGTCACGATCTTTTCTGAATTCCTGCATATTCTCTTAGCAGCTCAACGCTATTCATTCATTTGAGTATAGGCTAACAATAGTCTTGAGCTAAATTTTAACCAATGTGATCGACTTCAAAGACAATTACTCTAAGTTACCGGTAACATTTCCATCACAACGTTACCGGTAACATTACAACAATAAGCCGGAGTTGATGTGAAACTTAACAGGGATAACCTCAATGAAAACTGTATCGAAAACACTTGTACCCTCGCTAATTGCTGCTGTTTTGTCGTCTTCGGCATTTGCTGCAGACTTCAAATTAAAGATTCAATCTTCCGATCCTTCGGGAGATAAAAACTTTCAGGTTCAACAAGAATGGGCTGAACGTGTAGAAAAAATGTCTAACGGGCGGATCGACATCGATCTTCTTCCGGTTGGCGCTGTGGTGAAACACACCGAAACCCTAAATGCGATCAAGATAGGCATCCTAGATGGTCATATCACCGCAACTGGGTATTTCTCGGGTAAAGATCCTGCGTTTGGTTTGATTGGTAACATGGTCGGTGCGTGGTCTGATACCACTCAACTTCTCCAATACATGAACTACGGCGGCGGCAATGAATTGATGACCGAGCTGTATGCCCCTTATGGCGTTCAGTTTGTCGGTGCCTCTACGACTGGCGTTGAAGCGTTTGTGTCTAAGGTTCCCCTAGATGGTGTCGATGATTTGAAAGGGCTAAAGCTACGCGCGCCTGAAGGGCTTGTTCAACAAGTGTTTGCTGCTGCGGGTGCAACACCAGTTAACCTGCCTGGCTCAGAAGTATTTACTGGCTTGAGCAAAGGCGTTATTGATGCTGCCGATTACACGGTATTTTCAACGAACCAAAAAGCAGGCATGAACGATGTCGCTACCCACCCCGTTCAACCTGGCTTCCACTCACTGCCACTTATCGACATTTCGGTAAGCCAAAAAGCGTGGAAAAAAATGCCAGAAGACTTGCAAACTATCCTTAAAACATCGGTACGCGATCTTTCATACGACATAACGACACAGCTTAAAATTGCTGATCAGGCTGCACTGAAAGAAGCATCTGCCAATCCTAAAATCACAATTCACGACTGGTCTGCTGATGAACGTAAGAAATTCCGTGAAATTGCGAAAAGCCAATGGAAAGTGTTCGCCGAGCGCTCACCTAACGCACAAAAAGTCTATGACTCTGTTACCAGCTTCTTAGAAAACAACGGCCTACTTTAAGGCATCGATTTCTGGTAGTTGCAATGCATTATTACCAGTGCAGCTGCCAGAATCTCAAGGATAAATAGTTGTATGAAACATTCTTCTACCGACACTCAAAGTGACGACGCCCCTAAAAATGCGCTTGATCGATTTATTGTGAAACTCGGTAATTTACTTAGCCTTTTGTTCATCTTTACCGTCGCTATTTCATTTTATGAAGTGTTGATGCGTTATGTATTTAACGCTCCGACAACATGGGTACACGAGACGGCATCTTTTATTGGTGGTTCACTATTTGTGATAGGTGGTTTGTACGCGTTCGCACTGGATAAACATGTTCGAGTCGTTCTTATTTATGATCATGTTTCGTCCAAAACCCGAAAGTATTTAAACCTTGTCCACCATATTGTTGGATTAACGTTTGCCGCGATGATGGCTTACGCAGCCTACATAATGGCGGCAGAAGCTTGGTTTACGCCATGGGGTGAATTTCGTTTGGAAACTTCAGGTTCATCTTTGAATCCCCCTTACCCTGCCTTGCTGAAAGGAACAATTTTTGTTGCGCTGAGCGTACTGACTTTGCAATTTTTACTTCACTTGATTGCCGAAATTCGCAACCTAAGGAAGAAAACGGATGTTTGATTTATCTTCAATAGGCATTGGCTGGAGCAGCCTACTCATGCTTGCGTTAATGATCGGCTTGTTGCTCACTGGTATGCAGCTTGCGTTTGTTACCGGCTTTGTTGCATTGTTTTTCACCCTTGGCTGGTTTGGCGTAGATGCACTGCCTTTAGTTACGAGCAGAATGTACGGCTTCGTCGATGGCTACATCTTCCTTGCCGTCCCGATGTTTGTGTTAATGGCGGCATTGCTTGATCGCTCGGGCATTGCCAGAGATCTCTTTGATGCCATGAAATCCGTTGGGCGCAAAGTTCGCGGTGGTGTTGCGGTTCAAACATTATTTGTAGCCGTTCTGTTGGCATCTATGTCGGGCGTTATTGGCGGTGAAACTGTCCTTCTTGGCATCCTCGCGCTACCTCAAATGCTGCGCCTAGGTTACGATCGGAAACTCGCAATCGGCACAACCTGTGCTGGTGGTGCACTGGGCACGATGTTGCCTCCTAGTATCGTCCTTATCATTTACGGTTTAACTGCTAGCGTATCAATTGGAGACTTATTTAAAGCGTCTTTTCTGCCCGCATTCATGCTCGCAACGTTTTACATTCTGTATGTGTTAATTAGATGCAAACTCAACCCCAGCCTAGCTCCATTGCCTAGCGAGGAAGAGCTTGCACAAGACCAAGCAGAGTCGCCCAACTATTTTAAAGCGCTCTTCTTTCCATTGTTGTCTGTTGCTACTGTACTGGGCAGTATTTACACGGGTGTCGCTTCAGTTACAGAAGCCTCTGCTCTTGGTGTTGTTGGTATTATGCTGAGCGCTGTCATTCGAAAAGAAATGAACATGACAATGCTTAAAGAAAGTGCCATCGCAACAATGCGAACCTGTGGCATGATCATGTGGATCGGCATCGGCGCATCTGCCCTCGTTGGTGTTTATAACTTGATGGGTGGTATTGATTTCGTAGAAGAAACCATTTTATCACTCAGTGGCGGTAGCCCAACGGCAACACTCATCATCATGATGGTCATTTTGTTGGTTCTTGGCATGTTTCTCGACTGGGTTGGCGTCGCGCTGCTTACCATGCCAATCTTCGTTCCCATTATTATAAGCCTTGGTTACGACCCAATTTGGTTTGGCGTGGTCTTCTGTCTGAATATGCAAGTGTCGTTTCTTTCTCCACCCTTCGGTCCTGCTGCGTTTTATCTTAAGTCGGTGGCACCAAAAGACATTAGCTTGGGAGAAATATTCACCTCCCTATTGCCCTTTATTGCTCTGCAAATACTCGCGCTGATTCTAGTGATTGTATTTCCTCAATTGGCGTTGTGGTGGCAGTAGCAATTTGATTTTAGGTAAGGTTGCCCTTTGGGTTGATCTAGTAAAGATTTTTACGTGCTGGCGACATCGGTCAGCACAAAGGAAATAGTGCTCCATGAATAATAAGAAAATTTTGGTAATGGGTGTTTCTGGTTGTGGTAAGAGCCTTATTGGAAGCAAGCTCGCCCTAGCGCTCAAGTATCCGTTTTTCGATGGCGACGATTACCATTCCGCCCAAAATATCGAAAAAATGCAGCAAGGTGTTCCGCTTTCTGATCAAGACAGGTTGGGTTGGCTGCATAGGCTGAATTCGCTGTTTATAGATAACGACCGAATTGTGATTGCATGCTCTGCACTCAAGCCAGAATACCGCGACATATTGAGAGAAAATGCTCAAGACATCACCATTGTCTACCTAAAAGGCAATTTCGACACTATATGGTCTCGACACCGTTCTCGCCCTAATCACTACTTTAACGGCAAACAAATGCTAGAAAGCCAGTTCAACACACTGGTTGAACCTTTACCATCTGAAGCCATTACGGTCGATGTTACTGCCAACGTTGAAGACGTTCTCGCCTCTGCTCTGTGCAGTATCCGAGCTATGGAGAATCAAGCGTAATGGGTGAAATCAAAACGGTGTCCGTTGTCGGTTTAGGTGTTATGGGAAAAAGCCTTGCGCTGAACCTGTTAGAGAATGATTACTCGGTCATTGGATTCGATCTTAATACCAACTTAGTTCAGCGCGCTCATAGCGAAGCCGAGAACCTAGCGACCTCTGCAAAGTTTTTTCCGGCGTCGGCAATGTCAGCGATCATTTCAGGTGCGCAGAGCCCGAGAATCGTTATCTTATCGGTTCCCGCTGGTGATGTGGTTGATCACGCTATCGAAGATTTGTTAGAAGCAGGGCTATCTGAACACGATATTGTTATCGACACTGGGAACAGTTTGTGGACCGATTCGATTAGCCGAGAAGACAAATACAATGGGCGAGTTCGATTTTTCACAACGGCTGTTTCTGGTGGAGAAATGGGTGCTCGATTTGGTCCCTCACTAATGCCAAGCGGGAATGTTGAAGACTGGAAAAAGGTACAACCGATACTTGAAGCCATTTCTGCCAAATATAGTGACCCTGTAACCTATATTAACACAACGTCTAACCCTTGCTGCGCATACATTGGTCCTGCTGGTTCTGGGCACTACGTCAAAATGGTACATAACGGCATCGAATACGCTGATATGCAGCTTATCTGCGAAGCGTACCATTTGCTGCGTGATGCTTTGGATTTAAACGCGAGCGAAATTGCTAAAGTGTTTGCACGTTGGAATCAAGGTGTTTTAAGCAGCTATCTTTTAGAAGTAAGTGCAGAGGTTTTACGACACCAAGATGACAAAAGCGGTAAACCTTTTGTTGATATCGTTCTCGATAAAGCGGAGCAAAAAGGAACAGGGCTTTGGACTGCGTTAAACAGCCTTCAAGTTGGCTGCCCTGCACCTTCTTTAACCGAAGCCGTTTATGCTCGCACACTTAGTGCCCAAAAAGCGCTTCGTCAGTCCATCTCGCAGTCCGCACCTAAAATTCTTAGTCAACCTTCCGCTCATGAAAGCTGTTCTGCAAACCGTGAAACGTTCATCAATAACCTTCACGACGCCATGTACTGCGCAAAAATCAGTATCTACGCTCAGGGTTTTGATTTGATGCGCGTGACGGCTTTAGAACAAAACTGGGATCTTAACTTTACCGAGATTGCTCAAATTTGGCGCGCTGGCTGTATTATTCGAGCGGACTTGTTAAACCCAATCGCTGCTGCATTTGCTGAGGGAGGGCATGATCAATCTAAGCTGGAACACCTGTTCTTAAATCGCTCAATACACAAGGTTTTACAAGACAATCAAGAAG
Organism: Vibrio sp. vnigr-6D03; assembly: GCF_002835515.1. Classification (NCBI taxonomy): domain Bacteria; kingdom Pseudomonadati; phylum Pseudomonadota; class Gammaproteobacteria; order Vibrionales; family Vibrionaceae; genus Vibrio; species Vibrio sp. vnigr-6D03. The sequence continues at coordinate 134,073 of NZ_PIZL01000026.1, read as the reverse complement.
GTTGGCGAAAATCCGTGATGAGTGCTGTTTCATTAGGGGTGCCCATTCCGGTGATCGCATCTTGTTTAAACTATTTCGATTCACTTCAATGCGATACGTTACCAGCAAATTTGCTGCAAGCTCAGCGTGACTACTTTGGCTCCCATGGTTATTCACGCACCGATGAAGCCGAGGATAAGAAATATCACACCACGTGGCACAGCCACTCTAAAGAAGAAGTCCGAATCTCCTAAAACATTTCTTTCTATCACCGATATTTCTCACATAATTTGCGATTATTCGCTGCTTTTTTAGGATGCTTTCCATAGAATGTTACCAGTAACAATTCTATGGAAAGCCGTATAGTGAAGAAAAAGCGCCCTACACTACAAGATGTCGCCGACCTCGTTGGTGTGACTAAGATGACGGTGAGCCGTTGCCTTCGTGACCCTTCACAGGTATCCGAAAAATTGAGTGTGAAAATTCAAAAAGCCGTTGAAGATTTGGGGTACATCCCTAACCGGGCTCCTGACATTCTGTCTAACGCGAAGAGCAAAGCCATTGGCGTCCTCGTGCCTTCATTAACCAACCAAGTCTTTGCAGAAGTGATTCGAGGCATCGAGCAAGTTACCGCACCTGCTGGCTACCAGACCATGATTGCTCACTATGGCTACAGTTCCGATATCGAAGAGAAGAACATTGCGTCCCTTCTGTCGTACAATGTGGATGCCATGATCTTGTCGGAAAGTGTCCACACTCCAAGGGCAAAAAAGATGCTTGAAGTAGCTGCTATTCCTGTAATCGAAATCATGGACAGCACCTCTGAACCACTTCACCAAGCCGTCGGATTCGATAACCACGCCGCTGCAAAATCAATGACCGAAGCCATGATCCAATCTGGCAGAAAAAACATCGCTTACTTTGCCGCGCGTATGGATTTGCGTACTCGATTAAAAATGGCTGGCTATCGCGAAGCCATGACCAACGCAGGGCTTACCCCTCTCGAACTGCAAACAGAAAGCGCGTCTTCTTTTACGTTAGGTGCCGAATTGCTCCAGAAGGCCATTGCAGATAACCCAGATATTGATGGCATATTTTGCACTAACGATGACTTAGCCATTGGCGCATTTTACGAATGCCTTCGATTGGGCATGCGTGTGCCGGAACAAATGGGCATTGCTGGATTCCACGGACACGATATAAGCCAAGTCATGACGCCAAGATTAGCCACTGTCATTACCCCACGTGAAGAAATTGGCGTGACCGCCGCAACAGAACTGCTAAAACGACTTAATGGTGAACCCATTACTGGTGACGTTATTGACCTGAAATACTCGGTGGATATGGGTGAGAGTTTGTAGAGTCGTAAGATAAGTAAGGTTCGAGGTTTTAAATAAACAGCATGAAAATAGATAAGGAGCCGAAGCTCCTTTTATCTCTATCGCTATTCCCAATACCCAGTTCTTCGATATAAATCGACATTTAAACAAAGCATCATCAATCATTAACTAGACTGTCATTTGCACCTCCTAAGTTATTACCTAGAAACGTTGTAACGACTTCAAGCAGGTTAATATGAAGCAAAAACTTGATGTAAGAAGCATGTTTATCTCAGACCTACATTTAGGGTTTAAAGATTGCAAAGCGGATTACCTCCTCGACCTCCTTCGAAATTGCCAAACCGATACCCTCTACCTTGTTGGTGACATTATTGACCTTCAATCCCTTCGAAAACGTATGTTTTGGCCTTCCAGCCACCATAGAGTGATCCATCGGCTCATTAAGCTTCAACAAAGTGGGACTCGTGTTGTCTATATTCCAGGCAATCATGATGCCGCGATGAGGCGTTACTTAAAGCAGTTTTTCGCAGGTGTCGAAATATTGCCTTACGCTGAATACGTGACATTAACTGGAAAACGTTACTTGGTTTGTCATGGCGATCAATTTGATTCAGAGGTGTGCCTTGGTAAATGGCAAGCGACTTTAGGCGACGTGCTTTATGATCTGTTGCTGTTTATCAATCGCTGGTACAACACATTTCGAACCATGGGTGGCATGGAGTATTTCTCTCTTTCCAATTACATCAAAAAGAAGATACCAAAAGCCAATCAAGCCATTGCACGTTATCAGCAAGCAGGTTTGAACTACGCCGAAAAGAATGGGTACAACGGCATTATATGTGGTCATATCCACTACCCTGAAATCGCCTACCGTGGCGACATGACATACATTAACGACGGCGATTGGATTGAGAACTGCACGGTATTTGTAGAACATCACGATGCCAGCATGGAGCTGATCTACTGGACAAAGCAACAAGCTAGCGTTTCCAAAATACCAAAAGCAGCGTAGAACGGGTCTCATTCATGGCACTAAGGCTCTGATAAACTAGACTAATAGTTAATCTAATATGCTTGAGCTTAGAGAATGAACGTAGAGAGCACCCTATCCTCACTTTATCGCGCTGAGTCGCCCAAGATACTGGCTTCCTTGATCCGTATCTTCGGCAATCACAATATCGATCTTGCAGAAGATATGATGCACGAAGCGTTCAATACGGCACTTCTTAAATGGCACGAAAAAGGGCTGCCAGATAACCCGAAAGCTTGGCTCATTCAAACCGCTCGGAATCGCGCCATTGACGTTATTCGATCTCAAAAGAATAAGCTCAAGCTTTCAGAGCAGCTTTCTGATTTACTTGAAAGCGAATGGACCATGAGCCACTCGGTAGATGAGTCATTTAACGAACCATACATTCGTGATGAACAACTACGAATGATCTTTCTCTGCTGCACCACTGACATTAAGCCACAAAATCAAATTCCATTTATATTAAAAGCGCTCTGTGGCTTTAATAACCGTTCTATAGCCAGCGCTTTGTTGTTGCCTGAAGAAACCGTAAAAAAACGCTTACTCAGAACCAAACAGCAGCTAAAAGCTTTACCGGATCAACTGCCCAATGAAGAAGACTATCAACGGGTTATTGAACGCGTTCATACTGTTCTTTATTTGTTGTTTAACGAAGGTTTTCATTGCTCCGACCATAAATCAGCGATTCGCAAAGAACTGTGTCAGGACGCTATTGCACTGATGAAGTTGGTGATAGAGCACCCTACACTTCCTAATAAAGAAACCCTTTCACTGTTTGCGCTGATGCATTTTCACATTGCGCGGATAGATACGCGGCTAGATGATCACGATGCTCTGATCCCTTTAAACCTACAAAATCGTCAACTATGGAACACTAAGTACATAGACGCAGGCTGCAAAATGCTATCCATCGCTAAAGCAGCTCAAACCTCTTCGGAAGGGCGCTTTTTTCTAGAAGCGGCGATAGCCGAGAAACATTGCACCAGCCAGACATTTGAGGATACGTGCTGGAAGGATATTGTTGACCTTTACAAATCCTTGGTCGAACAAACCGATTCAGATGTGGCGAGGCTAAATTTAGCGGTTGCCCTTGGATACGCAGGTTTTTCCGAGCAAGCCATTGCAGTAGTGACAAAACTTGGGAGTTCCCCCCTCCTATCCAAAACACATATGTTAGACGCCACCATGGCGCACTTACATGCAATGACAGGTGATGAAGAAAAAGCCTTCGCGTACGCAAAAGCATCGGGTGAAAAAGGCGGCACACCTCATGAGCAAAAATTGATGCACCAACAACTCACTCACCTTTTACGCGGTTAACTTAATTCACAAAAACAGCCTAGGTTGGCAGTTAACCTAGGCTGCTGTTCGATATAAGAGCTCAATGAGACAGCTCTTTATCCACCCATTTCCATGATTTCTCGCACTTCGACCGAGCAACCAGGGTGATTGAAAATCGGACACGTCTTGGTGATTTCAACCGCTTCATCAAAGCTTTCCGCTTTCACAATAGAGTAACCCGAAACCAGTTCTTTAAACTCACTCGCTGCGATGTCGGTGACAACGCCTGCTGAATCAACGCGTTTTCCACCATAGTTAAGCGGGTCTCCCCCTTCGACTAACTGACCTTTTGCACCGAGGTTTTCCATCCAATCAGTCCATGCCTGCATAGCGGTTTCCATTTCTGCTGGTGTCGTATTTTGTGCCCACTCTGGATCGCCACCTACGTAAATCAACATGTAATTGCTCATTCTTTTTCTCCTTGTTAAAAAACTTGTTGTTTGAACTAACTCATAAGAATTGCTGGTTAGTTACACCCTAGACGAATCGCATCTCTAAACAGGGACACTTTTTTCAAACTATTTTTATCTTTTTAAAAAGGTCCAACTTTTCATAAGGTTAAATTGATAACAATTTCGGACATGACTTTTTAACCTAAATCCGTAAAATTCACCGCTCCCTTACTACTTGAGTATATAAGCCAATATGTCGAAGGCGCCGCGTTGTTTCACTTCTTTTGAATCGTCTACCGAGGCTTACTCGCTTCCAGAGCGTTTTACGTTTCCGTTTTACTACCAGCCTCACCCGCTTTGCGTGTTGGCCGCGGAACAGTTGCAACGACACCTGCAAACTCAAAGCGAATGGCAACATAACTTTGGTTTAGAAGGAGATGAAGCCCCCGGAAAAGGGAAAATGTTTGGTGTGCTTCTGGTGGAAACAGAGCAGTCGGAGATCGGCTTTCTTTCTGCCTTTTCTGGCAAAATTGCGGATCAAAATCTATTACCGGGGTTTGTACCTCCGGTATTCGATATGCTCTCTGAAGACAGCTTCTACCAAGATGAATTGGAAGAAGTCACGCTGATCAATAGTCAAGTAACAGAACTAAAGTCGAACCCAGAGATTGCTTCACTTAACGTGTCCATCAGCGTATTACAACGCCAGCGAGATGAGGAAATAGAAGCGCATCGCCAACTCATGATTGCAGGTAGAGCGAGTAGAAAAGTACAGCGACAAGAAGCAGAGTTAGCCGCCTCAGAAAAAACGTTAGATCAAAGTGCATTTTCCTTATTGATCGAAGAACTCGGCAAACAAAGCGTTGCAGAGAAGAACAAACAAAAGTACTTGAAGCTGGAATGGCAACAGCGCATCGACCAAGTGCAAGCGAAACTCGATGGCTTCACCCTTCAGCTTGAATCTCTGATGGAAAAACGCAAAGTGTTGTCTGCCAAGTTGCAAAACAAACTGTTCGACCAGTACCGATTTTTGAACCAATCCGGAGACATGAAATCGCTGCTGGACATCTTTGCCGCAACCAGTAACCCAATACCACCAGCTGGCTCCGGTGAATGTGCTGCTCCTAAACTCTTGCACTACGCGTTTGCCCATGGCTTAAAGCCGCTCGCTATGGCGGAATTTTGGTGGGGCGTATCGCCTAAATCTGAAGTGCGTCAGCACAAAAAATATTACCCTGCGTGCCAGAACAAATGCCATCCCATTCTAGGGCATATGCTGCAAGGCATGGAATTAGACGATAACCCATTACTTGAAAACCCAGCAGAAGGTAAAGATATCGATATTCTCTATCAAGACGAAGCCATCGTTGTGGTGCACAAACCAGCTGAATTTCTTTCCGTACCTGGGCGCTTTATTCAAGATTCGGTTTACCATAGGCTTCAACAGCAATTCCCTGACGTAGAAGGACCTTTTGTTATCCATAGGCTGGATATGTCGACCTCGGGTATTTTGGTGTTTGCCCTCACCAGACGCGCCAATAAGAGCCTTCAAAAGCAGTTTATTACACGCCACGTGCAAAAACGCTATGTCGCCATGATTGAAGGCGAGCTTACTTCTCCGACTGGCGATATTCACCTGCCGCTTAGAGGTGATCCGGATGACAGGCCAAGACAACTTGTGTGCTACGAACACGGAAAACCAGCAGAAACGAAATGGGAAGTGGTTTCGGTAACATCAGGCAAAACCAAAGTGCGGCTTTTCCCCAAAACAGGCAGGACCCATCAATTAAGAGTGCATTGTGCCCACCACCTTGGCTTGGGTATGCCCATTGTTGGCGACGATTTGTATGGCACAAAAGCCAACCGATTACACCTGCATGCAGAGTGGCTGTCGTTTGATCACCCGTACACGAAAGAGCCGATGACATTTCAAGTCGATGCCGATTTTTGATTCTGTAAAAAAACAGATCCTATTGATTTAAAGGAATGGCATTCTCAACTTTGTAAAAAATTAGGTATTTGAGATCAAGGCGCTACTTGATTGTGCAATGAAGTGATTATAATCCCCTTCACTCTAGGGTCTGTAGACCCAATTCTATTGCAGGGAAGGTCAAGTGTCGTCAAACCAAGAAGTTGAAGGTCGTCGCCCATTGAAGGTACGCCAAGCCGGATTCAGTAAAAAAATTGCCGCTTGGTTAGCTGGGAAATCCATTACTCCGAACCAAATCTCCATAGCCAGTGTCGTGTTTTCCGCATTATCCGCCATCTGCTTAAGTACCTACCCGTTCGCTTACGAATATGCAGCAGCCGGTAGTGTATTCATCCCAAACACTTTGCTTGTTCTAACCGCTCTGTTTATTCAGTGCCGACTGCTTTGTAATTTGTTTGATGGCATGGTTGCGGTAGAAGGTGGGAAAAGTACACCTTATGGTGAACTGTTTAATGACATTCCAGACCGCGTCGCCGATTCCTTTATCTTTATCGCACTTGGATTCCACCTAAGTGCCTTTTTTCCTTATGCTATGCATTTAGGCTGGGCAGCGGCGTTACTGGCTGTCTTTACTGCTTACGTTCGAACACTCGCCACCAGTATTGGCAGCAAAAGTGATTTTCGCGGACCAATGGCAAAACAGCACCGCATGGCGTTAGTGACTCTGGCTTCAATCGCGACGATCTGGGAGCACCTTTGGTTCCCACAAGGCAGCATTCTACTCGCCACACTCATTGTGATTGTTTTAGGCTGTGTGATTACCATTGTCAGACGAGCACGCGCGGCTTATGTTTTCTTAGAATCAGGTACAGAGAGCTAATATGTTCGGAGTTCCGCAATATTCGTTTTATGTCATGGTTCTGGTTTTGGCATTATTGTGCTTGGGCAGTGCCGTATGTTGGTTCAAAAAGCTCAAACATCCAGAAAAAGATTACACCGAACTGAGCCAAAGGATCACTTCTTGGTGGTGGATCATAGGCTTGGTCTTTTTCGTTTTAATACTCAGCAAAAACGCCGCCATCGCCTTTTTTGGGTTTGTGAGCTTTCTTGCCTTGAAAGAGTTCCTTTCCATCATCCCTACCCGTCTAACCGACAGACGCGTCATTTTGTGGGCGTACATTGCGATTCCACTGCAATACTTATGGGTCGGGTACGAATGGTATGGGATGTTCCTCATCTTTATTCCCGTCTACGTCTTTTTGTTCTTACCGATGCGCATGGTGTTACTGGGCGAAACCAAAGGGTTTATCCATTCTGCGGGCGTGCTCCACTGGGCAATGATGTTAACGGTGCTGTGTATCAGCCACATCGCTTACTTGTTGGTACTGCCGGTTAAGAATGTCGACGCTGGTCATATTGGTCCGATTCTGTTTTTGCTGTTTATGACGCAGTTAAATGACGTATCGCAATACGTTTGGGGTAAGTCGTTTGGCAAAAGAAAAATTGTGCCAAAAGTCAGCCCAAATAAAACATGGGAAGGGTTCATTGGTGGGGTTGCAACCATTTCATTAATGAGTGCCGCTATCGCCCCTTTCCTTACCCCGTTCTCCCATGCACAAGGCTTATTAGCCGGCGCATTGATTGCGTTTTCGGGTTTTGTTGGCGATCTGGTTATCTCCTCGGTAAAACGCGATCTACAGATCAAAGACAGTGGCACCCTTATTCCAGGACACGGCGGTATTCTTGATAGGCTAGATAGCCTTACCTTTACCTCGCCGCTCTTTTTCCATTTACTCTATTACTTGCACTATTAAGAGGGCACACACATGAGTCGATTCGTTAAAGTGCTCTTTTTTGCCTTGGTCGTGAAGCCCTTTGTTCTCATTGTGATCGGGCTAAACGTACGTGGGCGTGATAATTTCCCTAAAACCGAAGGCTGTGTGGTTATCGCCAATCACAACAGTCATCTCGATACGCTCGTATTGATGAGCCTATTCCCTCTCAATCGAATACATAAGATTCGCCCAGTCGCAGCCGCCGACTACTTTTTAGAGCAAGGCGGATTCAAAGCTTGGTTTGCCAGTGTATGTATCGGAATTTTAGCGTTAGATAGAAAAGGTAATACCGATAAAAATGCCCTTTTTGATGAATGCCATAAAGCACTCGACAATGGCGACACCTTAATTCTTTTTCCTGAAGGCAGCCGCGGAAGCCCTGAAGAATTCAGTGAATTGAAGAAAGGTATATACTATTTGGTTGAGCAACATACCCATATAAAGGTGATACCGGTTTTGATGCACGGGCTCGGAAAAGCCATGCCGAAAGGCAGTAAAATCCCTGTTCCATTTAACTGCGATTGCATTATTGGAGAAGCTTTACCTACCAGTCATTCTGCAGATGAGTTTCTTGATTATGTCATTGTGTCTTTCACCGACCTTTCTGAGCATTGCTTAACTCGCGACAAATCCAAAGATCTTGAATTCAATCAGCCGGACATCAAGCTCAACACCGAAAGGTTAACCATTCGTCGAATCAAGCTTGCTGATAAACAAGATGTATCGCACTACGTCACCAACCCAGACGTTGCGCGCTACCTTCCTGAAGGTGCATTGGACGCACAAAAAATGGATGAATGGCTAGAACAAGAAGTCAATGGCACGCCCACAACCTATGCGGTTGAATTAAAAGGAAGTGGTAAGGTGGTCGGGCACATGATCTTTCACCCATGTTTTAACGAATACACCTTTGAGATTGGCTGGGTTATCCATTGCGACCACCAACGAAACGGATACGCCTTTGAAGCTGCTCAAGCGCTGATCGACTATGGGTTTTCTAAAGGGAACGTACACAGAGTGATTGCAACGTGTCAGCCACAGAATACCTCCTCGTATCGATTAATGGAGAAACTGGGCATGCGACGCGAAGGCCACTTTAAAGAGTGTGTTCACCGAGAAGACGGCGAGTGGTGGGATGAATACCTGTATGCGATTTTAAAAACAGAACGTTAATCTTAAAAAATTTGAGGCGGCTGTTAAAGCCGCCTTATATTCATTTTGGCTTGGTTTACTTAACACTCGGTTTACTTAACAATACCAATCTTCTTACGATCCAATGAAATAGCAATTGCGACGATCAATAGTGCACCACGAGCCACCTCGCTCCACGAAGGAGGCACACCCGCAATGGTCAGCCCATTTGAAACGACCGTAAGTATGAGAGCGCCAATGATTGTTTTAACAACGCTGCCATGCCCTCCTGTTAACAGTGTTCCGCCCAAAGCAACCGCAGCAATGGCATCGAGCTCCATCATCATTCCTGCTTGGGGTGTTGCAGCACCAGAACGCGCTAGGTTAATAACCGCTGCAAGACCTACCATGAAACCGGCTGCCGCAAAGACTTTGACTTTCACGACATTAACGGAGACACCAGCCAAAGATAACACTTCCTCATTCCCCCCCAATGCCTTGAGTTGCTGACCAAACGCCGTTTTACGATAAAAAATCCACATCAATACCGCGATAACCGCCGACACAATGAAAATCGTAGGATATTGCCCTAGCTCTAATAGCCACGGAGCAAAGACCGAACGAATGCCACTGCTACCCTGAACCTCATTTTCAGTAATGTAGATTGAACTTCCATCTGAAATAATGATCAGAAGCGCTCGCAATATAATCAACATGGCTAACGTCGTCACAAAAGACGGAATTTTGAGCACAGAAATGATCAACCCATTGATAGCACCTATAAACATACCAGCCACAACACCAAGGACTAAACCAACGTCACCGAAGTACATCATGCCCATTGCACCAATAAAGGCACTGAAACCAAGGCTCGAACCGACAGAAATGTCGATTGAACCCGTCGTTACAATAATCAATTGAGCAAACGCCAATAGCATTAACACGGGTAACTGCTGCGCAATAAACGTCCAGTTCCGTTCAGAAAGAAATCGATCACCACTGATGATTCCAAACAGTAAAATGACCAAAACAATGGAGATAAAAGGGACATTTGAACGCAGCAGCTCCATTCTCGCTGCATTCCTTTTGGATACATCTACGCTCATGTTTCGTGATCTCCTAATAACTTAAGCATTCCTAACTCCTTTTACTCCCCAACGGTTATTGCTTTAATCAACCGTTCTAGAGTTATCTCCGATTTATCGAACTCTTTAGACGTCACCCCATGATGAGTCACGATAATTCGGTCTGCTAAACGAAGAACTTGGTCTAAATTGTGGCTAATCAAGATCACTGCTGTTCCATTGTCTCTCACTTGCTCAATGAGCCGCTCGACCTCTTCCGTCTCATTGGGACCTAACGCCGCTGTCGGCTCATCAAGAATGATGATGTCTTTTCCCCATGCGATAGCGCGCCCTATTGCAATACTTTGTTGTTGCCCGCCTGACATCTCTGATATCGGTTGAGTCAGGCTTTGAACCGTTGTCACGTTAAGCATTTCCAACGCTTCACGTGTTTTCTCTTTCATTGCCTCTTCATCGACAAACAAGCCAAACTTGGTTGGGATTCTTCCTAAAAACATGTTGTAGGGGGCGCTCATATTCGGCACTAATGCCAAATCTTGATACACCACCTCAATGCCTAACTCGCGCATTTTTTTCACGGAATGCTCCGCTCTTGGCACGGGTACGCCCTTAATTGATATCGTTCCTGCGTCCGGGGTATGAACACCCGAAATCATTTTAATCAGTGTTGATTTACCTGCCCCATTTGCCCCGACAACAGCAAGAACTTCGCCAGTGTTTAAGGAAAAAGATCCGTCCCGAAAGGCATGCACACCACCAAAGGATTTCGCTACGTGCGATACTTCTAATATCGGTTTACTGGTTGAATCCATTCATTTGTCTCCTTGTTGAACGAGCACTTTCCCTAAAGGGTCTATCACTATATCAGCGGCGGATGAGCTGGATGAGATAAGTGAAGCGTTAGGTAGGTCCGTTTTATTTACTTTGTTTTGCGCTTCTTGCTCACTCTTACCGCCTACTAAGTGGCGCTCGATTAATCTCTTTTTCAATATGTCTCTTGGAACTTCAATAAAAATTTTCAAATCGAGTGCATCGCGAATGCGTCGCCACTCACCTTCATTAAAAAAGATATAGTTACCTTCCACGATAAAAACGCGTGTTTCCCTACGGATTTCAACGCCTTCTTTTATCGGGTTGTGCAGTTCTCGGCTATACGTCGGCCAGTAAAACGGTTTTTCTTCACTTCGCAGCCGGTCAATATCTTTTTTCATGCTTTGAGCATCAAAGGTATCGATTCGTCCTTTATGTTTCGTTAGCTGTTTCTCATGCAGTTGCTGATTCGTGAAGTGATAGCCGTCCATGGGGCAGTATTGTGCACTTATCGCATGCTCATGATTTAGCTGGTCCACCAACGCCAACGCTAACGTAGACTTTCCCGCTCCAGGTGCGCCACTAATGCCAACTAGGATGACATCCCTACTTCTTTTCGCTTGTTCACAGATGGTTCGGATAATCGCATGGTTCATTTCATCCAGCTCCTTGTCCCCATCTGAGTACATGCTCTCGCAGCAATCACCTTTGCTTGCTCTAGCGCGTTTAGAAAGTCGTGATTTTCTGCATAGAAATAGCAAAATGCCCCGTGAAAAATGTCGCCTGCACCCAGCGTGTCTACCGCATCAACATTGCAAGCGGGTAACTCATGGATCTTGCCATCACAAGAACACCTAACGCCTTTTTGCCCTAATGTCACCGCCCAATTTTCAAACCCACTTCTATGGCTATCTGAAGCGCTAAATGCGTTCAAATACGACTCCACACCCAATGGCTTAAACTTTTCAGAAACAATCGGGATATCCGCTAAGTTGAGAAAAAACTCGCTCCACGGTTTCTCACTGCCGCCATCTAAAACAATAGGACAACCTAACCCTTTTATTTCTTCTTGATACTTTTCAACAAAGTGACGTTCATATTGGTCGATCAACACCAAATCAAATTGCTGTTCAAATACAGATAATTTATGGCTGACATCCCTACACTCTTCTTGCGCGGCATTCACCACAAGCCTTGCCGCATCATCAGCAGATGAAATAATGGAAGAAACCGGAATTTGATAAGTCTCTTCTTCACAAACATCGATGTACTTAACCTTATGTTCTTTGAGGTCGGCTTCCACAATCTCTTTCGCTGCACAATCTCGACCTAGCGAAGTCAACAGTGTCACATTCGCCCCTAACCAAGAGCACGTTACCGCCGCATTCAACGCAGATCCGCCAGCTCCCATGAAATTACTGATTGCTTTTGCTTTTGAATCTGGCTTAGGGAAAGACGATACCAAGCTGATCACGTCGAGGGTGGAACGGCCAATAAATAAAACGTTACTCAATTCGATTCCTCCGAGTGTCGTTTTAGTCTTCATAGGAGAAGGCGTGATGCCTTCATCCCATGAAACGACTGACTAAAACTACAGACTTGAACTCTAGTTACTTAACAAATTGCTCCCAACTTTTTGAGAAGCTGTCGATAAATCCTGGGAGATTTGCATCAGGGTTATAAACCCTTGATAAGCTGCGAATGTCCTCAGGGCTTAAAATACAGCCATTGAGTAATCCGTTTGAGTAAGTATCTACGTTGGCTTTTGTTACCGGAATCAGGCTGAAAAGTGGTTGTGTATCTTCAACAGGGAATCCGTGAAGGTAATCGTACAGTTGGATTAATCCAAACCCACCGACCATCCAGTGGCCTCCAATACTGAACTCAAGACGATCATTTTTGATGTGTTGAGCCACTTGTTCATCTATATCGGTTGTAATCACCGAGACGTCCGTTCGTTTCGCTTGTTCGATTGCGAATTGACTACCGAGACCGGCAACCGCACCAAGCACAATGATGGCGTCTAACTCACCTTCTTGAAAACGCGCTAAATACTGCTCGGCGTACTTAATGCCGTTTTCACGGGTAAGTCGATCCCATGATTCCGCAATCACTTCTACATCCGAATGATTTTCAAATACACTTTCGGCGCCTTTCCAAATTTCCTCAGCCGACGTTACGCCTTTTTGGTTCCAAATCATGGCAACTTTTTTATGACCAGCGATCACCGCGGCTTGTGCAATGGCTTCACCCCATGTGGTGTTATTTTGAGTCACTTGCCCAATAAAGTACTTCCCATTCGGGTAATCTCTATCGTAGTCACTGACAACCAAACGCCCTACAGCAACGCCAGGGGTTTTATTTCGCTCGAGTAATCGTGCGACTTGCAGACCTGCGGGGGATGTCAATGGGTTGAATACAACACCGTCTGGTTGCGAAGCGATAATCGACTCAGCTTGGCTAATGTGCTTTTCTTCTGAGTTTTGGTCATCGAATTCGTTTAGTTTCACTCCCAGCGCATCCGCGACGCATCGCTCGAATCGATGGCGATTGATCACCCAAGGATTGGTTTCAGGTTGTCCTAAATCTGCAATTTGTAATCCCTTTTTGGGTTCTACCGCAAAGCTAGGTAATGACAATGTTGATGAAATAGCAGCGACGACTGCCATGTTCAGTAACGTTCCTTTTTTCATGTCCTCGTTCCTTCTACTTATCGATGCTTAGGCATCCAATAAACTTGGTGGATGATTACCACCCATTTTCAAGCATTCATGAGTACAACGGTTAAACACAAATGCGAGTTCTCTGATGTTATCTGGCTGTTAACTAATCAATAGATAACTAGCGAGAAAGGTCGCCATGCGCATATCGGCTCGCCATGTCATCCAGTGAAATTGGCGTAATATTTGAACCATGCCCCGCGCACCCAAAACGTTCAAAACGGTTGAGGCAAAGGGTCGTTAATTCTTCCATGGCTGCCAGCAAGAATTTTCTGGGGTCAAACTCTAGTGGTTCTTGCATCGCGAGTTTTCTAAACCGACCCGACATTGCCATACGGCAATCGGTATCGATGTTTATCTTACGCACACCTAGTTTGATCCCACGCTCAATCTCCTCTACCGGCACCCCATAGGTTTGGGGCATTTCTCCACCAAATTCGTTAATGAGATCCTGTAGATATTGTGGTACGGACGACGCGCCATGCATCACTAAATGTGTGTTGGGGAGCTTTTTATGAATGGCTTCAATCACATTCATCGCGAGAATTTCACCATCGGGCTTACGGCTGAATTTGTAAGCTCCGTGGCTGGTACCACAAGCAATGGCAAGCGCATCGACCTGCGTTTTTCCAACAAAATCCACCGCTTGGTCAGGATCCGTCAGAAGTTGGCTTAACTCCAGTTTTCCTACTGCCCCAGCGCCGTCTTCTGCCTCTGCTTCGCCAGTTTCTAGCGAGCCAATACAACCCAGTTCACCTTCAACAGAAGCCCCAACCCAGTGTGCCATTTGGGAAACGCGTTGGGTGATATCAACGTTGTACTGGTATTCACTAGGAGTCGAAGCATCGCGCTCAAGTGACCCATCCATCATGACGGATGTAAACCCATGTCGAATGGCAGACAAGCATGTTTCCTCACTGTTGCCGTGATCCTGATGAAGCACGATGGGTGTTTTGGGAAACATTTCTGACAAGGCGGTCACCATTTTGTAAAGCATGATGTCACCTGCATAGCTTTTTCGAGCATTGATACTGGCTTGTAAAATCACACCAGAGTCGCATTTCGCTGCCGCTCTCACTATCGCCAGCCCTTGCTCCATGTTGCTGATATTAAATGCGGGCACGCCATAATCGTGTTCTGCTGCGTGGTCCAAGAGTTGTCTTAACGTCACTATAGCCATAATTTCCGTATATACCTTACATTTAATTGTTACCTGCAATTAAATGTAAGGTATATAATTGCACCAAACAATTAATGAGTTATCAAATTGTGAAATAGATCGTTTTTTAATCAAGAGAGATCGTAAAGGGAGATACAGATATCAAAGAAAAAGCCCTCTCCAATCAATGGAAAGGGCTTTCTACAAGGTATTTAATACGTTATTCGATTTTCTATTCTGAAACCTTCTTCATTCCAAATGTTTTGAGTGAACGAATCGTTGCGTTGCCTTTTTTAGCGTAGACATAAAGCCCATCGCTTGTTTCATCTGAAAAAATGTTGTTGGTCATTGTCGTTCTGCCATGGTCAGTAAAAATTTCTACCGAAATGCTATCCATGAAAATTCGTATGTTTAACTGATCGTCTCTCGTTGATTCCAAAGCGCAGGTTCTGCGCAGTGCGGAAATATTGCCAGACTGAGAACGATCAAACGCCAACTCTCCTCGCTTGAGGTCAAGTTCAATCAACGTTTTTTCCTCCCCTTTACTGCGGATTTCAAAGACAATGCTTTCACACTCACTCGCGGATATATCAATGTCGGCAAGAATTTCACAATGAATGTTGTCTCCTGCAGTGAAAGCAAACTTTTCGCCATCACTCAATTCAATTTGGCTATACCGCTTAGGTGAATGGCGCAACATTTCCACTTCAGAAACCGGTCTAAATGACAATTTTCCATCTTGGCAAAGTGACACTTCCCTTGGCAGGGAAATACTTCCATACCAGCCGAGATCACTGGTGTCATAGGTCCCGTCACACCAAGGCATAAACGGCCAAGATCCGATCCACGCTTGAATCAAAGTTCGTCCTTGTTCATCATCAAATACTTGAGGTGCGTAATAATCAAAGCCCCAGTCAACCGATCCCATCACAGACCAGTGGAATTTGCCCGTTTTGTAATCCAAATCCCCAACCAAATATATGGCTTGTCGCTGTTGAAGCCCCATAGGTGAATACATCAAGACGTGTTTTCCACCTAATTTGAACATGTTCGGACACTCAAGCATGGTACCTAACTCACCAAGACTCTCGACACAGTACCCTACAAACTCCCATTTTTTCAGATCGTCAGATCGGTGCATGCACACTTTACCAAACCCGTTGCTCTCGTAGTTAGAGGCGTTAATTAGGTCGCTAACCCCATCAGTGACACCTGTTACCATGTACCACTTACCTTCGTGTTTCCATACTTTGGGGTCGCGAAAATCATGGCGGTTAATGCCTTCTGGTGGGTCGGTAATGATTGGATTTCCATCGTATTTGTCAAAGTTGACGCCATCTTTCGAAGTCGCCATACATTGCACTTGTCTGTCCTGAGCGCAGCCCGTATAAAAAAGAGTGAGCTCTCCGTCATTGTTCACTGCACTTCCGGTAAAGATGCCACCGCCATCCCAACCATCATAATCTTCACTTGGTGCCAAAGCTTCTGGCATTGTTTCCCAATGAATCAGGTCATTACTGGTTGCGTGCCCCCAATGCATGGTTCCCCACTTTCCACTAAACGGATGATGCTGATAAAACAGGTGATAAACCCCATCTATTTGAACCAAACCATGAGGATCATTGATCCAACCTACGGGTGCTTGATAATGGTAATGTTCACGCCAATGATGCTGCTTTACGTCGGCACTATGCTTTTTAATATACTGTTCTACTTGATTTATTTTGTCTTGATGCTTCTTTTTATCGAATGTCATATACGTCCCTGTCCGATTCATATTTCATTTAATTGTAAGGTGCAATTAAACTAGGCTATTTAATTGTAGAGAACAAATATAGTATGGTTAACTTGAGATTGCGCTCACACTCTCTCTGTTAGGAACACACAAGAATACGATTAAACTATTGATTCAAATGAATTTATAATTTAAATAGTCATGTACTTGTTAATCCATTGATATTCATAACAATAGAAGCAGATTAAGGTTTTACACGATGAAAAGATCTCTACGCGGCGGTGTTGGTGTTTCCATGGACGACGTTCAAAGCCACAACAAACGCGTTATCCTTACCGCCTTACACCAAAACGGAAGCTGCTCGCGCAAGGAAATAAGTCAATCCGTTGGATTAGATCAGGCAACCGTCACCCGCGCAATCAAACCTCTTATTGAGGAAGGCATAATTGTTGAAATTGGCACGCAAAAAGCGGCGCGAGGTCGGCGTTCAATCGATTTAGGCTTCAACGAACAATATTTAAAAATCTTATCGATTAGGCTGCAACGCCTAAACTTCTCGATTTCTATTTTTGATTTATCCGGCAAGCTTATCCATACGCAAACCCACCCTATCGACCACGATTTAAACTTTAGCGTGGTTGCCAACGACATCATTTCACTCGTCAAAGAGATCAAAGTAGCGCACCAAATAGAATTATTGGGAATTGGCGTCGCCATGCCTGGTCCTTTTTTGGAATCGGATCATCGAATGATGCTCATGACAGACACACAAAATTGGCAGGACTTCGACTTTATTGCCTATTTGGAAGAAATGTTTGAAGACTGCCCTATTTACGCCAGCCACGATGCGAAAGCTGCGTCATTGTCGGTGTGGAAAGAACTGCGTACACAATATTCACCAACAGCCTTGCTCTATGTCTCTCTGGGCCAGGGGGTGGGTTCTGGTCTTGTTATTGATGGTCAGGTGTATCACGGTAGTCTTGGTTCCGCTGGGGAAATTGGTCACACTTCGATTAACTTTCAGGGAGAGGAATGTAAGTGCGGGAACATTGGTTGCTTAGAACTGTATTGTTCAAGCAAGGCACTGATTCAACACTACGAAGATTTAACCCAAAGCCAATCGGTCACACTAGAATCTGTGATATCGAAATTTCATGAAGGCGATGTCGATGCGAAAAGTGCTGTTCATCACCTCGCTGTCTGTTTATCGCATGGTCTAATCAATATTGTGAATCAGCTCAACCCAGACTTCATCGTTATTGGCGACGAACTTGCGGCACTCGGTCAAGGTTTCTTAGATGATGTTACGCTCAACACAACGAAAAGGCTTCTGCCAGATTTGGCCCATCACTTAACGATTTTGCTTGATGCAGGCTCTGAAGATATTGTTCACAAAGGTAATTACCACTTGGTTATGTCTAACGAACTGCTGATCCCAACAACCCATCTTGGTTTTACAGGCTAACTGGTAGAATTAGGGTTAAATTAACTCGCACAAAATTTAACTGAAAAAGGGCAACACCCTCTAAAATTTATAACATTGATTTAAATATGTTGGGCGTGAAATTAAACTTCGCCTCTTTGTTTTTTTAAATAGACTGCGATCTCTGATCGTGTTCTTTCCCTGAGCTTTTCGATTTCTCGCACACATATAGACGCAGACTCAAATTCTTGATCTTTTATCTTTTGTTCTGCGTCTTTGCATAGTTGCGATAAAGCATCAGCCCCCGCAGTAGCACTGGTACCAGCTAAATCATGTAACATATCCACAATGAGATCTGGCTGTTGTTCCACATGTTTGATTCGAATAGATATTTCATTAAGATCCAATAGGTACTGCTGTATTAGTTTTATATAGACACGCTTGTTGCCCCCCATACGTGCGATAGCACGGTCTGGGGAAAATAGCCGACCTTTAAGCGACACATCTTGCCATTCTTGGCTGTGTCTGACTGTTCTTCTTTGAGATAGCCCCTTAGATAGGGCACTGGTCAAATGTGTAAGATCGATAGGTTTAGGGACGAAATCATTCATTCCTGCGGCGCGGCACTGTTTCTGTATTTCAATGGTGGTATTTGCAGATAGTCCAACAATATAAAGCTCGTTTCCATGCGGAAGGCTCCGGAGTTTGCGGGTCGTTTCCAACCCATTCAGACCTTCCATTCTGATGTCCATCAGGATTACGTCAAAACGTTCTTTATGCACTTTGTCCAACGCTTCTTCACCACTTCGGACGATGCTGACAACCATCTCAAAACTTTCAAGTAATGCTGAAATCATGTCGAGGTTCATGTTGTTGTCATCAACCGCCAATACCTTTCTACCACGGAATGCTTGATTACGCTCCTGAGCTTTTTCACTATCTAAAACTGTTTCATTCGGATACTGACACTTCTCGACTTCTAATATCGCAGTAAATCGACATTGGGTTCCCTTACCAAATTCACTGCTAATTTCGATCTGCCCTTGCATCAATTTTGCAAGTTGTTGGCTAATCACTAATCCTAATCCCGTCCCACCATATTTTCGCGTTGTGCCGATGTCGGCCTGCTGGTATTGGTTAAAGAGCGTCGATAGTTGTTCCTCTGTCATACCAATACCGGTATCGTTAATAATGAAATTCAGGTTAACTATCGTATCCGAATGATTGGTTGCAATCACATCTAAGCTCACTGCACCGCGATTCGTAAACTTTACAGCGTTCCCGACTAAATTGACCAACACTTGCTGCAGCCGCAACGCATCTCCGATCAGAAAGGGCGGAACATTACCATCAATATGAATGCGAAAAGCAATTTGACGTTGAGCAACTTCTAAATTGAGCACGTGACTGACGTTATCGACCACTTGCTTTAAATTAAAGGATGTGTTTTCAAGCTCCAGTTTCCCCGCTTCTATCTTAGATAGATCGAGCACGTCACTAATGAGGTGAGCCAATGAATGAGATGCGACATCCACTTTATAAAGGTAGTCCCTCTGCTCTTCACTGAGGTTATCCCTCAAGCAGAGAGTGGTAAAACCGATGATGGCATTGAGTGGTGTGCGAATTTCGTGGCTCATATTCGCGAGAAACTGTCCTTTAGCTTGGTTGGCTGCTTCAGCCTCTTGTTTGGCATGTTGTAACGCTTCTTCACTTTTCTGAAGTGCCAATTCGCGTTGACGCAATTCAGAAACATCCGTTGCTGTCAGGAGCACACCTTGCAACTTCCCTTGGTGGCTGTAAAACTGTTCTCCCTTAATCAGATAGACCGCGACAGTTAACGTTCCATCACTGCGAAATAACCGACTTTCTATCTCTAAATGGCTGAGACGGTTAATGGTGTATACGAGGCTAGAGGTGTTAGTGCTATTCGGCTCTATTTGTCCGATATTCTCAAATGCGTCGGAGGGTACAATCTCATCAACATTCAATGTCCCTAAACTTCTTTCCCCCCAACCAAGGTGCTCCGAAAAAACACGATTAATTTGAGTAACAATGCCATTTCGATCCGCAACAATTAACAAGCTGTCCATCGTATCATTGATACTGCGAATATAAGCATTCAACTCCAAAAGTTGTTTGTTTTTCTTTTTCAGTGCATTCTGCTGGTATTCCATTTCCAGCAGCATTTCATCCATCGCTTTTGTTACAGCCAATAGCTGTTGCTCTTGGGCTGTCCCGGCTGCATAAAGTGCATCAATTTCTTGCTTTAACTGCTTCAGCCCTTGCTCAGCATCTTTATTCACACCAGTACTCACCTTGCCCTGAGAGTCATTCATGAGCGCTTACTGCGTGTGACCTACATTGCACTACTCGAAGTACCTCTTTTTTCACTGTGTCGATTGCGTTTTCAACAGGGGAAGATAACTCAGGGTGAAAACTTCTGACACTTTCTATCTGTACTCCTATTAGCGCCAACTCAGGACATGGTTCAACTAGTGCTTTCACTGCATTTAATAAGTAACTCAACCCACCATTATGGTCTTCAACTTGGTTGTCTAGATTGATGACTTCATCGACGTCAAGGTATCTCCAGCTACCAGCGGCTTCTCCTAAATCATAAGCATCTATCATGAGCACATAGCTGCAACCTGAAAAAAATGGGAGCGCATTTAAGCCTGCCACTCCACAATCAAATACTTTCATCTGAGTAGGCAGATTTTCGTCTAGTAGATGAGAAGCCACCATTGGTCCGACACCATCATCACCATGTAATCGATTTCCAAAACAGAGAACATGCAACATATTGCCTCTCATATGCCAAAGTGAATCTTACGTCTATCTGGTAACATATGAACCGTACACACCAAACACGGATCATGAGATCGAATAACATGCCCAATCAATACGGGCGATTTTGTATCCTCAACTGGTAACCCAAGCAAGCTTTGTTCCCAGTGTCCATGCTGACCTTGAGTATCTTTAGGGGACGCATTCCATGCAGTGGGTGTAATAATTTGATATCGATTTACAACACCGTCCTTGATACTTACCCAATGACCTAACCCACCTCTGGCAGCCTGAACTAGACCATAGCCCTGACCATCCGTTTCTGATTGCGGATCGGGTGGAATGAAATGATCGCCTGCGAGGTTCTCAATCAGAGAGTCAACGAGCCGCAGCATTTGATTGAGGCTGTGCCCGATACGACGCAGGCGCGAAAACTGACGTAACCAAGTGGACGCCCCTTCCTCATGGAACAGCGACAGAATGAGCTTATCATCACCAATGAAAAGTTCTGCCATTGGACCAGTTTGAACAACTTCGTTTCCGTACCGAGGTGCTTTCGCCCAAGTATATCGGTCGCTATCTGGCTGGAAGTCGGGAAGAGTTTCACCATTCGATGGATGCTTACCATTTTTATAGGGTTTGAACCAAGAATGACGAACATGCTCGTTAATCAGACTCTGGTCAAAGTCGCGAATTTCGCCATTTGTCTTACTATAATACCCGGAAGGAAATACCACATGTTGAGGTCTATCAGCGTCGCAAACCGCTCCATAACTAAGCATATTCTCCACTCCAATACCTAACTGGTGCAAGTTCAGCTCTCTGGCAAAGCGAGTAAACAACCCCGTCGCTGATTGACGAAAATTGCTTGATTTATCTAACAACTGAAACAGTTCTTGACGATCCGTAAGCGTAAGCCACTTATCCAACGCCAACCCCGTTACACTGCGTTCGTACCAATGAATAAGATTGACAACGGTGTCTTTTGCCTCAATCAGTTTGCGTATAGTAGGCTTACTGACCACGCCCCCGGGTAAAATAAATGAAGAGTGCGGCCATTGTCCTCCAAACAGTGCGACGACACCGATAATGTCGCGAGAATACGCCAATGCCTCTAAATGATACTCCCCTTTAAACGGTTCGAATTTAGACATAATATCCGCGTACAGCGCATGATGCTGATATGACGGATGACAGAAATCGACTAAAAACATAAGAAAAGACTGGCGAATATCATTTTGAACACTTTCAGCCAGTAAACATAAGCTACGAATGCGCATAGCGTTATCTGGCACTGAGGTTTGCCAAATCTGTTCTAATGCCAGTGTGGCGGCATAAAGATGTGCGGTACCACAAATACCGCAAACTCTTGGAGTGATCACCGCAGCATCACGAGGCGTTCTGCCAATCATGATCTGCTCGAACCCCCGATACATCACACCAACGCACCTGGCATCAACCACTACGTTATCTTCAATATCCAACTCAAGCTCTAAATCGCCTTCGACTCTGTTGAGATCAATATTCAATGTGCGTCTGACCATCAGGGCTCCATTTCTCTTTTTTTGACGCGCGTCGGCGCAGCCGCTTTAGCTAAATTCTTATATGCCATGTAATTGGCTCGCTCGACACCAACAGGAAGCTTAACAGGGATCGGGCCCAGTTTTTCAGTATGAAACATATCTTCATCGCTAGGAAATTGAGGAGAAGTACAACCAAAACAGGGCACGCCAGCTCTAGTTTTGCTGCTTTTGCCATTCCAAAGGTCAGTATTACAAGTGGCTTGGGTATAAGGCCCCTTACAGCCAAGATTGAAATACATACAACCATTTGACCCGAATTCTTCGTCTTCTACATCATATTCATGATACTCGTTTCTGGTACATCCTTGATGTACAAGAGTACTGAAAAACTCTCGGGGTCGATTCAGCTCATCAAGCTGAAGTACGATGCCGCTAGCAATCATCGCCAGCGTTTTCGTAATCGTATTAGGATGCGCTGGACAACCTGCAATGTTAATTACCGGAAAGTAGGCTCCTGAACGCCACTCTGGTGGTAATAGTCCTCCGATACTGTCCTTAGTAAATTGTAAACCAACACAGTCTGAAGGGTTAGGGGGAGCAGCATGTACACCTCCAAATGCTGCGCACGTTCCCATGGCAACCACATATCTCGCTTTGTCGACCAGACGAGTCACCCACTCTTTTTTGGACTTTTTACGGTATTGATCGAACATTCCTGTACCATCAGGTGCGGTAATGATGCTACCTTCGACACACAGGATATCTAGAGCTAATCTATCGTTCAAAATATCTTCAATCACTTCATCCAGATTTTGTTCTATAGAAAGAGAGAGCGAAGGTTGCCAGAGCAAGCGAAGTCGATACGTTTCCAAGAGATTGACGAATGAAGGACGATCAGCATTTAACAACGCCATAGTATCTCCGCCACAGCTTCCTGTTTGAAACCACAGAATGGTCATTTCTTTATTTTTCATATGGTTTCTCCTTGCCCATTGTTTTGTGTTTATCCCAAGACTTTTTTATCCCATTTAATCCATAAAGAAGCGAATAGAAATGCGTTATTCTCAGCCATTTCTTAATTTATGAGCAGCAGCAACGAATGCCTGACCTAAAGCTAAGCCGCCATCATTAGCTGGCACGTACTGGTGGGTGAGTACCGTGAATCCATGAGTTGTAAGCAAAGTGTAGGTGCGTTCAAGCAAGAGTTTATTCTGAAACACGCCACCACTAAGAACAATGCATGGAGTTTGGTCAAATTGCTCACAAAGTTTAAGCACCGTTGCTAGCACCGCTTGGGCTAATCCAATATGAAATCTTTTTGCGATATCCGCTTTGCTGGTGCCGGAATGGAGATCATCAATCAATGCTCTCCACATTGGCTCCGAGCTAACGATCAGGTTGTTATCACTTCGCCATTCAAACGGATACGCAATATCCTCAGATTGACCTTGTAAGGCACAGGCTTCCAGCAACATTGCCGCTTCACCTTCGTAACTTGTTGATGTCGGAGTGAGTGACAACGCAGCAGCAACAGCATCAAACAAACGCCCTACAGAGCTGGTTTGTGGGCAGTTGAGTTGGTTAGTGACCATACTCCGTAGTGTTTTAAGAGGTTGCTCATTGAGCGACGCGGCAGCTACCCAACCATTGATACAGGTAAAGTCGATGGAGTATCGGTCAAGCCACGCTAACAAATTTCGCC
Source organism: Vibrio sp. vnigr-6D03 (assembly GCF_002835515.1). Classification (NCBI taxonomy): domain Bacteria; kingdom Pseudomonadati; phylum Pseudomonadota; class Gammaproteobacteria; order Vibrionales; family Vibrionaceae; genus Vibrio; species Vibrio sp. vnigr-6D03. Next base: position 110,151 of record NZ_PIZL01000026.1, on the reverse strand, counting down.
ATGGTTGAGTGATCGCTTGGGTACCACCAATTAAGGGGATCGTATCAAAGTGCGCTATGCGCGAATATCCTACATAATCTGCCTTGATAAATTCCCCGCCCCAAAGCGTTCCGTCATCTCCATAACCTATCCCATCAAATACCACACCCAGCACTGCAGGATGTTGCAATGGAATTCGATTTTCCGCTAAGCAACTCACAATGTGAGCATGATGGTGCTGTACCGAAACAATGTTGAGTGGTTTCAGACCGCTGGCGATATTCTCGTTTAGGCTATTTGCATATTTTGATGCGATATATTCTGGGTGGGAATCATGAGCCAAAATAGTCGGCGAGAACTGAAACAACCCTTTATAATGCTCAATCATGGCAAGAAAATCCTGCCAAACGCGATGACTTTCTAAATCGCCAATGTACTGACTTAGTACTGCCCCTTTTGACGTCAGCATACAGAACGCATTTTTTACTTGCCCGCCAACGGCCAACACTGCACCAGTGTTTTCGAATCCTTCAGGAACTTGGATTGGTAATGGAGCGTACCCCCTTGCACGGCGTAAGAGCTGCACTCCTAGACCGGTTTGACGTGCGACGGAATCATCCACGCGAGTAACGATGTCTCGATTATGCATCAACCACACATCCGCAATATCCGAGAGGTCACTCAACGCCTGCGTGTTATCTGTACACTGAGGATTTCCGCTAATATTGGCAGATGTCATGATTAAAGGGCGTTCAACGTGGAGCATCAACATTAAGTGCAACGGAGTATTAGGTAACATCACTCCAATTTCATTCAAGTTAGGAGCAACGTGCGCACTAATTTTCTTCAACCCCTCCCGCTCGTATGAAGGAGAACGTTTTTGAGGAAGTAAAACAATCGGAGCGGCACTGCTTTTCACAAGACGTTCACTTTCTAGCGTGATGTGACAATAGTGACGAACCATATTCAGCTCGCTCATCATGATCGCAAAAGGTTTAGCTGGTCGAAATTTGCGAGCTCTTAATGTCTCAACCACGGTGTTGTTGGTTGCATCGCAAACCAGATGAAACCCACCTACCCCTTTTACAGCAGCAATCTGACCTTCAATAATCCGCTTGCCCAATTCTTCAATAACATCACTGCTTTCGAATACCAAGGAATCTCCGGACTGATCGCATAACCACACACTCGGACCACATTCTGGACAGGCGACAGGCTGAGCATGAAAGCGTCGATCTACGGGATCCATGTATTCATTATGGCAAGCTTCACAAAGCGGAAATACCGCCATGCTTGTCAGCGGACGATCGTACGGCATGGATTTGATAATGGAGAGTCGAGGACCGCAATGGGTGCAGTTAGTAAATGGATAACGATACCGTCGTTGGCTTGGGTCTGATATTTCTTTGGAACAGGCTTCACATGTGGCCGCATCAGCAGGAACTCCAGCGGTAATGTTGACGCTAGACTGACTCGTAGAGATACTAAAACCGACGGGACTGTTTTCCTGTTCGATGATAATACGGTCTATGCTTTCTATGTTCGCCAAAGGGGGACATTGACGATGAAGTTCAGCAATAAACGTATCGTGGCTAGCTTTACTATTCCACAATTCAATAAGCACCCCTTCACCGTCATTAAACACTTGTCCGTTAAGCCGCATATTGTTAGCAATACGCCAGACAGTAGGACGAAACCCCACCCCTTGCACTACACCACTCACTCGCAAGCGTTCACCTTTCATGCACTCCCCTCTCCGTTATGTCGTGAGAATACAACGCACATCGACACATCCGACACAGTAAATGAATACATACCACTTACTACACTGAGAGTGAATAAACACCACTTAATGATATAGCCACGCCAATAATCTTGCTAAAATGCCCTACATAACGGTTTTTTACTTGTCTTGGAAGCATGAAACTAAACAAAATAGCCCCCATCGCATGCAATAGTGCCGTTGAAAAGATAAAGCCTAAGCTATAACCTATTACTCCTGCTTCAAACGGAATTTCCGCACCATGAGCAAGGCCATGAAAAACCGCAAAACCCGCAACGATAAATGCTCCAAATCTAGCACTGACTTTGAGACCAGCGATCAACAATAACCCAATCAGTACAGCTGATAATCCAATTCCGGGCTCTACAATGCTTGCTGAGATCCCAACACCGACCATAGCAAGCAGTGCTGAAACAGTCATCGCCAGGACAAAGGCCAGTGGCACCTTCCAAAGCACACTGGTATTGTGCTGCTGATAAGCGAGTTGAGCCGCCCACCCACCAACGGCTATCATCACGAGTGCATGATCGAGTCCGGTTAAGGGGTGAAGTACTCCTGCAGCAATACTGCCCATATTACCCGTCGCATCGTGTGCAAAGACCATTCCCGAGAAAAAAACGGTAAACACCGCGCCTAATTTAACTGCCAGTTGATTCCACTTCATTGTGATAACTCCTTGTTAGATATATATTGATGTTTATATCCTGCGTTCAACAAATCCTTGGGAGCTGATCGCCAATCAGCATATCAAGCAGACGCTCGCTGCCCAGTGATGTTGTCGTTGTTACCGCAGGTTTAGGTTGATGTTGAGCAACTGCTTCGATTTTGCCAATAATGGCCGCTTGCTCTGCACCTTCTATTCGTCTCAATACCGCTACACAGTCGTCGGCGTAAGCTTGGGGAACAACAGCCACAAACTTGCCTTCATTGGCGAGGTATAAAGGATCAAGACCCAGTAATTCACACAACCCTCTGACTTCTGGGCGAACCGGAATAGCGGACTGTTCTAGTACAATTCGCACCTGACTACTGTGAGCAAATTCATTAAGAACCGTTGCCAAACCTCCCCTTGTCGCATCCCGTAGACAATGAATATCCGGACATACTTTCTGAAGCGCTTGAACTTCACGAGTGAGTGGATGGCAATCAGAAGTAATGGAGGCTTTGATCGCTAGATCATTTCTTTTTGTCATAATGGCGGCAGCATGATCGCCGACCCAACCATTGACGATGACGACATCCCCTGGTTTCGCACGATCAGCTCGAATGTCTACATCAGATGCTATGACACCCACGCCACTAGTATTGATGAAAATTTTATCTGCTGTTCCGCGATGTACTACTTTGGTGTCACCGCTGACAATGGCGACGTTTGCCTTATCTGCCGCTCTCCGCATACTTGCAACAATCTGGCGAAAAGTTTCGAGAGGTAGCCCCTCCTCAATGATAAAACCGCAGGTGAGATACAGGGGCTGAGCGCCTCCCATAGCCAGATCATTGACCGTACCATTCACCGCCAGAGAGCCTATATCACCGCCGGGGAAAAAAATTGGATCAACAACGAAAGAGTCTGTCGTAAACGCAAGCCTATCGCCATATTCGGCTAACTGGCTCAACGGAATACGAGCTTGATCTTCCAAAGGCGTCAATAGTGGGTTTTCAAAAGCAGCTACGATCTCTTTTTCCACTAAGTCCCGCATCGCTTTACCACCACTACCATGAGACAACGTGATCGCTTCTGTAAACCGCATGCTATTCATTGAACCTTGTTGTTGCTTCATACCTACCTCACATACCCGCATAACCATAAGCTCGACACTGCCACTTTCTATGCGCTAATTTTGTCTGGGGCCCTGATACCATGGTTGTAATATGCCGCGCATGCGCCTTCCGATGAAACCATCAACGCGCCTGTTGGGTTCTGTGGCGTACAGTTTTTTCCGTAGAGCTCGCACTGCCAAGGCTTTATCAGCCCCTTTATAACTTCCCCACATTGGCAAGCCTCCGGATCGGTCACCTTTGTTTGAACGAGCGAAAACTTACGCTCGGCATCCCACAAGGCGTACTTATCGCTTAATCTGACGCCCGCTTCACCAATATCACCTAGCCCTCTCAACTCCGTGACATTATGTGCTTGATAGACTTCTGCCATCGCTGCAAGCCCTGAATAGTTTCCACTGTCATGCACAACGCGACTGTATTGGTTTTCGACCTCACATCGCCCTTCTGAAATTTGTGTTATCACCATGAGCAGTGAATGGAGAACATCAAGCGGTTCAAACCCAGTGATAACGATGGGCTTCGAGTAATCCTGTGCAATGAACTGAAATGGGTCTGTGCCGACCACCATGCTGACATGACCGGGGGCTAGAAAACCGTCCAGATGTAAGTCTGGCTCTCTCAATATTGCTTCTATCGTTGGTGCCGTTGTAATGTGATTACAAAACAAGGAGAAATTTGTGACCCCTTCACGTTCAGCCTGCTTTACTGTCAGTGCGGTACTAGGCATTGTCGTTTCAAACCCAAGTGCAAAAAAAACTACTTCACGAGTCGGGTTTTGCTTGGCAAGTGTCAGCGCATCTAACGGCGAGTAAACCATTCGGATATCATACCCAGCCGATTTTGCGTCAAGTAGGCTTCCTTTTGAGCCTGGCACACGCATCGCATCGCCGAAGGTCGTAAATATAACGTTTGGCAAGCTGGCAATGTTTATGCAGTCATCAACACGTCCCATCGGCAAGATACACACGGGACATCCGGGACCATGCACCATTTCTACCCCTTCAGGTAGCAACGATTCGATACCATATCTAAACAGGGTATGAGTGTGTCCCCCACAGAACTCCATCAGTTGTAAGGGCTTAAACACGTCCCCTGTGGAAAGGGTGCAGCGCTCTATATCGGCAACTTTTGTATGAATCGCCTTAATGAGCGCTTTTGCTTTATCTGGATCTCGGAACTCGTCGACATATTTCATCTCACTTCTCCACAGGTAATCAGTTTTGCTGCACTACCTTCATTTCTTCTTCCAATTCGCCAAGTTCGACAAGCAACGATAGTGTTTTCTGTGCTTCTAATTCATCGATGATGCTCATCGCAAACCCCACGTGAACTAACACCCAACTTCCTACATAGCTTGATAAGGCACAAGAGTTTGATAAGGCACGAGAATCTTCGACAACGCATGCAATATTTACCGAGCGCTCAATGCCCGATATATCGACGGTAGCAATGCAATTCTTCTCGTCCACGATAGCAACAATTTGACCCGGAATTCCAAGGCACATATTCATTTCTCCTCAACACGCTTGGCTTGTGATGACTAGGGTCTGGTAATTTACGTATCACAATCAAAGTATGGTTAACTACTGAGTTTATTTGGCTCCAGACCGTAGCGGTCTAGTTTGGCTCTAAGACCAACCCGTGATAAACCAAGCTCTAAAGCAGCCTGACTTTTATTCCATTTAAGCCTTATCAAAGTTTCACGTAAGATTTTGGCTTCCAACATTTCCACTCTGTCTTTGAGATTGCCTTCCTTCCCAAGTAGAGATCCTTCGTCGGATTCAATGTGCCGAGTGCCTTGAATAACATGAGGAGACAATAAATCGGCGTCCAACCAGTCATTTTTTGCTAGTACCAAAATACGTCGCACCTCATTTTCCAGCTCACGCACATTCCCAGGCCAGTGATAATCCGTCATGCACTCTATCGTCTGTTGCGTAAATCCTTTTACCGGTTTGTTATATGTTTTCATGGTGTTGCGTAACACGGCGTCTGCGATAACAGCAATGTCCATTGGTCTGTCCCGTAACGATGGGATATGAATTGGCATAGCAGACAATCGGTAATAAAGGTCTTCTCTAAAGCGCCCTTCTTTGACATCTTTTTTGAGATTCCGGTTGGTCGCCGAAATAACACGCACATTTACGTGTCTACTACGATTACTTCCAAGAGGTCTCAACTCACCCTCCTGTAAAAAGCGCAGTAACTTAACTTGAAACTCCAGAGACGTATCCGCAATTTCATCCAACAGCACAGAACCTCCATTCGCCTGCTCAAGTAATCCAGTACGTTCTGATGCCGCTCCTGTAAATGCCCCCTTGGTGTGACCAAAAAGCTCACTTTCTAGCAATTGAACAGGCAACGCCCCGCAGTTTTCCGTAAGAAACGGACGATCAGATCGATGGCTAGCATAATGAAGACAGCGCGTGATCAGCTCCTTGCCCGTACCCGACTCTCCAGTAATGAGCACGGGGATATCAAATGGCGCAACTTGTTCTACCTGATCGAAAATAGCCATCATGGGGCTTTCAGGTGAACAGACAATCTGTTCAAAACTATGATGCCGTTTGAGTCGTTGGCGCTTTTCTCGATTAATTTTATGAACCGAATCGAGTGAGCGACGCAATTCTAGATTCAATAATCCATTTTCTTTTTCCAGTGCATACAGCCAGCAAGCATTTCTCACGGTAAGTAGCAACTGCTCTGGTTGCCAAGGCTTGGGAATAAACTGGTAAATCCCTGCTTCGTTAATACTTTGAATGAGCTCATTAGGCTCTGTGTACGCAGATATCATCATACGTACGACATCTGGCCATTTTTCTCTTACCTGAGTGAGAAACTCACTACCACTGGTATCAGGCATTCTCTGATCGGCTAAGACGACTTGCACAGGCATCTCCAATAATGCCTTTTCCGCTTCTTCAACGCTTTCTGCCGTGATCACGGCAAACTCGTCCTGAAGATTTCGCCTTAGTGCTTGTAGTGACAGACGTTCATCATCCACCACCAACACAACAGGGCGTTCTGTCTGAATAAAATGTTCACTGTCACGCGGCTCGTTTAAGTCGTCCATGTATGCCTTGCTTACTGAATCTTCGGTACGGAGCCCAATTGACACTCGAGTTCCTCGAGTTGTTTACTAAGCACATCTTTACACTCCATTAATAGAGTGTTTCGACGCTGATGAATCCAATTCAACCAGCGATCCATACCTGCTCCTGATGTGGCAGACACCTGAATAATGTCTGCGCTAGGATTAACTCTGTTGATGCACTGTATACATTCATCCAGATCAAAATTAAGGTGCGGTAGAAGGTCAATCTTATTAATCAGTATTAGGTCAGAAGCCGCAAACATATCGGGGTATTTCAGCGGTTTGTCCTCACCTTCCGTAATAGAGAGAATCGCGACTTTGTGAGCCTCCCCTAAATCGAATGAAGCCGGACAGACTAGGTTTCCCACGTTTTCAATAAAGAGTACACCGTAATCCGGTAGCTTTAACGTTTCCAATGCGTGACCCACCATATGCGCATCCAGATGGCAACCTTTCCCGGTATTGACCTGAACCGCTTTGACGCCGGTTGATCGAATACGCTCTGCGTCATTTGTCGTTTGTTGATCGCCTTCGATAACGGCTGTTGGAATAAGAGAGGCGATACTTTCTAACGTTGCTGTGAGTAAGCTGGTTTTACCTGAACCAGGACTGGATACCAGATTTAGAACAAACTGGCTCTTCTGAGTGAAAAGGCGGCGATTTAACGAAGCATATTGGTTATTTTTTCCCAGAATATCCTGCTCGATTTGCACCATTCTAGACTGACTTAGCCCAGGTACATGCGCGCCTGCTGGTCCATGACCAAAATGAATGTCGCCCACATGCGTTTGACCATCATGTGAATGATGATGTTCATGCGAGTGTGCGGGCTGATATTGACTATCATCGTCCGTAGATTTCTCAATCGACACTTCACCGTCGGAGCATCCGCATACAGTACACATTAGTTCACCTCCACTTCTTTAATTCGCATCTCATCGCCTCCGGTAAGCAGCAAACCAAAAGAGCCGCAATATTGACAAGGCGAATAACGAGCTTCCAGAGCTACCGTCCTCTGACAGGGCTCGCACCAAGCACTTCCCGCAACCCGCTCGATAACTAATTCCGCACCATGCGCAATAGTGTCGTTGGCAACAACGTCAAAGCAAAACGTTAATGCATCGATCTCCACACTGGCTAACTGACCAATTTCTAAGCAAACGGTTTTCACTCTCGAAAATGATTGCTGTTGAGCCTGTTGATCCAATGTCTGAACAATGCTTTCACAAATGGACATTTCATGCATAGGTACACCTTTCAGAATTGCTGGACCGCGGATTGATGTCGTTAAAGCCCCTTTGTCGACAAATCTTCCTTGACCTGCAAGATAGTTATGACTAAAGAGATAATACAAAGACCATGCCATACCTGGTAAATTCATGGTACACATCCATTTAACTAATAAATAACACCAGGTTAACAATTATGGGATTTATTGATCCGTTGACCCATCTAAAATAATACTTACTCCAAGTGAACAGCCTCTTTCCANNTGGAAAGAGGCTGTTCACTTGACATATTCATTCTAACGCCGAGATTTATGGAAGGAACATAAGAAAAGAGCCCTAGCATCAGCATTAGGGCTCGGTTGGCGAATTCTATATATCGGAAAATCATCACTTTCATAAGCAGTGAATATGGCTACCTACCTTTGTATAACGTTGGATAGCTAGACTGGATTTACGAACGACCTCTGCCACCGCTGGCAATATAGTGTGTTAGCTCAGATTGCTGCTGACCGATAGCTGACACCGTGTGATGAACCCGTTTCACAATCGCTCGCATAAAGTTAAAAATAACTTTTGGGTACTCATCAATTAATGGGTCGATATCCTGCCGATCAAAGCATAAGACAGATGCTTCGCCGAGCGCCTGCACAGACACGCTTCTTGGTTCACCATCAATAAAACTCAGTTCACCAATCAGATCGCCTTCTTCAAGTACATGCAGTAGCGTAATTTTACCCGTTTTCTGGTTCTCCCTTACTAATCCAAGGCGTCCGGTTACGACCATATAAAAACTGCTTGCTGAGTCTCCCTGATGATATAAAAATGCACTATCTTTCAGCTGTTCAATTCGAGCTGCTCGCTGAGCGAGTACCTGTGCTCCCTCCTCTCCAATATAGGAGCCTATCGGTGCCTGAATTATCTGCTTCACTACTTGCTCTATTTGGGGTTTGTTCATTACTTCACTCCTTAATTTAATAAGACTTAAACGTTAGCCATCGCCAACCCGCACGGATAAACACCCACCGTCATCACCTCATTGATAGCGCGATTTAACCTTTTCCGTGCACGATCAGTAAGACCAAGCTTAAGCTCCCATTCATCACCTTTTATCGCTAACAGCCAAACATCCGGATACGACTGATACACGTTGTGGCACAGAGCTAAAATGGTCTGCACCGTGATGGCATGTGAAGTAAATGAATCATCCAGTCTTGGCTCGACTCTTGATAGGGAAAAGCTTTCGGTATCAGAGCTTTTTGTGGCATCAACAAACAACACTCTTTTGTGGCGCCGCAATAAATCCACGTCTTCAAAAAAGAGCTGATAATGTCGAACCAGTACGCCATTGATATCGTACTTCTTTTCAATTTCATCAATAAAAGCCCATCCCAAACCATCATCTTGCCTACCGATGTTGCCAATTCCATAGATCAGGTCAAACGAGTTGAGTGGTATCGGACTATCTGTATTTTTCATCCAATAACCTCCCTGATTTATCAATAAGGGAGACTTTCAACGGCATTTGCCCCATTGCATGGGTCGCACAACTTAAACAAGGATCGTATGCTCTAATCCCCACTTCAATTGCATTCATCATGCCTTCAGTGATCTCTGGTTTGCCCGAAATCCAGTCCTGTGCCACCGACTGCACCGTTCGGTTCATCACTTGGTTATTTTGAGTGGTAGAGACGATCAAGTTGGCAAACGTCATGTTACCGGCTTCATCAGCACGATAATGGTGAAGAAGCGTTCCACGAGGTGCTTCAACAACACCGATTCCCTCTCCCGTCCAAGCTTCTTTTTCTGGGGTAATGATCAGTTGCTCGCCTTGTAAGTCTGGATCAACCAACAACTCTTTAATCAGTTCTGCAGAATGAAGAATTTCAATCGCTCTCGCCCAGTTGGTATGTAACGTCATATTATTTGCTTTACCGTGTGTGTAACTATGAAAGCTTTCCAGTGCTTCTTGGGCTAATGGCGTGTTGTAACGGCGCGTTACGTTAACCCGTGCAAGTGGACCAACCCGAACAGAACCCGATTCTCTACCCAAAGACTTGAGATAAGGGAACTTCATATAGCTCCATGGCTCAGTCGCTTCAGAGAAGTAATTAAGATAATTATGATAATCCGTTTCTAGAACCGTATTCTTGTCTTTGTCGATAACTTTCAATGTACCGTGGTAGTAGTCAACGTCTCCGTTTTCATCAACAAGACACATATCCAAGGCTTCCACGACACCAAAGCTATCAATTTCTTTTCTATGCTTTTCATGGTAATCATAGAAAAGATCAAGGGCATCTTGCGCATAATCAATGACTTGATCGATAGAAAGAATGTCTTTGTCACCGCTTAGAAAACGATCCCTTTGTTCCTCAGACATATTGCTATTTACGCCCCCTGGAATGGAGCTGATCCCGTGCATCCGTTTACCCAATACCGCCTGAATAAGCTCTTGCCCCCAGCGTCGAAGCTCAATCACTCTTTTAACTAAATCGGGATTTGCTTCAGCAAGCCCTAAGATATTCCGTTTTTCTGGTGCCTCTTCAATTCCAAACACCATCTCCGGAGCGATCAGGTAGAAATACGCCGTAACATGTGACTGCAACTGCTGTGCGTAATGCCCTAAACGACGCATTTTTTCCGGTGTGGGCAGCATTTGAATGCCATCACTCAATCCTACGCCGACCATGTCATCAAGTGCTTTCGCGCCACACAAATGGTGGCTCACAAAACAAATGCCACAAATGCGTTGTAACAACATTGGGGCTTCCCAATATGGGTGCCCCTGAATAAATCGCTCAAACCCCCTAAACTCGACAACCTGCAGTTTAGCGTCTGTTACTTTATTACTGTCATCAAGTTGCAGTGTTACTTTCCCGTGCCCTTCTATTCGGGTAACCGGATCAATCACCAATGTTCTGCTCATGAGAATCCCTTCCATTGTGTTAGTCATATCGATGTGTTAGTCATACCGATTTATCGATGATGGTAAGTCGATCTCACGACCATTCACGAAATCATCCAAAACTTTAAAAATGGCGTCCCCATCAGGTGGGCAGCCGGGTATGAAGTAATCCATTTTTACAACTTGATGCGCGGGGTATACTTTGGTTGTGATACGCGGTACATCAATATGAGGGATGACGTTGTCCGAACCTGGTGGACGTGTCGTTGAAGAAATGTAAGCTTCCTCTAAACATTCGGTTAAGCTGACTTGATTGCGCATAGCCGGAACACCGCCCCATACAGCGCAAGCACCGACAGATATTAGGACATCGCAGTTTTCGCGAAAATGTTCCAGCGTTTCGATATTCTCTTCGTTGGCGACACCTCCTTCAACAAACCCGAGCACACAACGCTCTGGTATACGCTTCACATCAGTAATAGATGAACGAGTAATCGTTACTTTTCCCAGTAAACCGAGGATGCGTTCATCCATATCGAGGAAAGACAAAGTACAGCCCCAACAACCGCATAACCCGATCATGGCCACTTTAATTTTATCTTCACGAAGTGCCTTCGTTTCCGCATCCAGCGGAGTTTTAGGTAGCTCGTGAGAGTAAATTACGTTGGTATTACTCGTGCTCATTTGTGCTCTCCTCTTAAAGCGCGTTCACGAACGGTTTCGATCTCGAATTTCCGTTTACCTATCGGAGCATCGAATCCCACCGCCTTTTTGAGGATGCAGCCTACTGGGCAGATATCCATCGCGGATTTCGTCTGCTCGTCGCTCATTTTATTCGCCAATTCAACGTCTATCTCTATCCGAGCTTTCGCCCCTCGATGACTGATGTTGAAAATTTTCTGCCCAGTCTCTTCATCACGAATAAACTCCACACAGCGTTGGCAAAAAATACAGCGATCACGCTCTAACCAAATGTTATCGGCGCGGAAATCATTTTCGGTTATGGGAAAACGATATGGAAAGCGAGACACCATCATGCCGACTTCGTAACCGACAGCCTGAAGATCACACCTGCCACTCTTTTCACAACTTGGACAATTGTGTTTACCTTCTACAAACAATAATTCAATCAACGCCTTACGCATATCTTGAACTTCAGGTTCTTCCACTTCTACAACCATCCCATCTTGAACGGGAACCGTACATGACGCGACCGCATTGCCGTTCACCTTACAAGTACAGACCCTACACGTTCCCAAACAAGGTTTTCCCCGTTGGTAGCATAATGATGGGATGTATACTCCAGCGTCATTGGCTACATCAATCAACCCCTGACCTTCTTCCGCGGTTACGGTCTTTCCATCAATTGTGAGTTTAATTGTCATTTGACTGCCTCCGGAGCTTCTACAGTGCCTTTCCCTGTCTTTGGCATCAGGATGTCAGATGCCACCGCATACCCTTCCATCGCTTCGTTGAGATCAAAAGATGCCAATAAAGGACCTTGCTGCTGAGTGAGCTTTTCTTGGTAGATTTCCGGAAACTGGTTCAGGGTTGTTAAAATGGGTTTAGGAGATGTAGTACCCAGACCACAACGGCTTGTACTGCGTATGATGTTCGACCAAGCAATAATTTCATCTAGATCTTCCTCAACGGCGTGACCTGCAATGACTAAATTAAGTTTGTCGTAAAGCGCCACATTACCAGCACGACAAGGAACGCAAATCCCACATGACTCTTCCACAAAGAAATGGATAAACTCGCGTACAATGGTCAACAGATCCCGCTGGTGATTGAATACCATCACCGAGCCATTACACGATAAATCGTTGTAGTCAAACGTTCTTTGCGCGCCTTTAGAGACGGATACACATTCACCGGAAGGGCCACTGACTTGTACCGCGCGGGCATTTTGTGCACCGACCAATGACAACACGTCAGAGAGCGTCGAACCCCATTCGATTTCATAGATACCCGGTTTCTCTACATCTCCAGCCACACTGATTAATCGAGTGCCCGCTGAGGAGTTTGTTCCCATCGCCTCATACCACTTTGCCCCTTTCTGCATAATGCTTGCAACGGTAGCAAAGGTTTCGACATTATTTACTGCGGTGGGTTGACCAAGATACCCTTGCTGAACTGGAAAAGGCGGTTTAACTCGAGGCGTTCCTCGCTTTCCCTCACAAGATTCAATGAGCGCAGACTCATCGCCACATATGTAGGCTCCAGCCCCCAGTTGGATGCGAATGTCAAAACTGAAGTCCGTTCTACCCTGTATTTGATCGCCCAGTAAGTTCTGGCTTCTCAAAGCGCTCAATTTTTTCTCAAGGTATGGCACGAGATAGGTGTACTCTGAACGAAGATAAAGTATCCCCTCTTTAGCTCCAATGGCATACGCCGCTACAATCATACCTGCAAGCACTTGTTCCGGACTTTTTGTCAAAATCACTCGGTCTTTATAGGTACCAGGCTCCCCTTCATCCGCATTACATATCAGGTATTTTTCCTTCCCTGGCGCGTCACGACAAAGCTGCCATTTCAATCCTGCAGAGAAACCAGCACCACCACGACCACGTAGCTTTGAGGCACTAGTGGAGTAAACCACCTCTTCAGGACGCTTAGCGAGAATATCAGTCACAACGGCTTTTATATCAAAATCATCTTGAAAGAAGATCGGACCCGATTGATGGATCTGACTCCCCGCTAGTGCTTCAATATATTCAATCGTATCGTCCGGTAACTGTTGCGGATTTGCCAAAGCTTGCGCAGTAGTGCCGTTTTGCAAGGCCGTGATAACGGATCGGACTTTTTCAGGATCAAGGTTCGTAAAGGGAATGCCATCAACCAGCATCGCAGGCTCTTGATCAGATAATCCAATACAGTGGGTATCGAAGAGTCCAAAACGACCATCTGCTGAAACCTCTCCAAACTGGCACCCAACCACTTCTTCCAGCGCTTTTCGAACCGATTCGTAGCCATTCATACGTGCGATCACGGTATCGGCAAGATAGATTTTGTGCTCTCCAGATGGTCTGTCATGAAAAAAGTGGTAAAACGACAGTGTTTCCTGTACATCCAGAAAAGACAGATTTAGACCAGTGGCTAACTCTTCTACGGCTGACGGTGAGATAAATCCGTCTTGGTTTTGAACTTGCCAAAGCATATCAATTAGCCTTTCTCGGCGATGTTGATAATGGTTTAAAATTGAAGATACGTCATTGCTCATATGTGCACTCCTTGTCACGTATTGCCGGCTACCGGCTCATCCACGTTACTTCCCAGTAATTCAATTTATTTAATTTTTATTTGCTGTTACTAATTCGAGTATCTGACGAAACTCAATCTGTATGGCTAGAGGAAAACTAAAAACGTGTTTATCCCTTAGGTTGTGTGGTTATGCAAAGGACAAGCCATTAGTTAATAAATTGTTAATTTCCCATTTTTTCATATAGATACAAGTGGACACTTGTTACCTAGAAGTGGCTGAATACTCAATTTCCTTCCACTTTTTGCTTAGACTGGTCACTTAGCTTCCAGTTACTAAGGGCAACCCAATTCATGCCTAACTGACACCTTTACTGCTTACTTCCAAGTTCACTCAGTGATGTCATAAGGAGCAAAATCAACTGCTTCATGAAATTCTGCGAGTGTTTCCTCGTAATCTGATGTTCGGAAAATAGCGGAACCAGCGACAAAGCAATCCGCGCCTGCGTTGGCCAGTAGAGCGACATTATCTAGGTTAACTCCGCCATCTACCTGCAAACGGATTTCACGGCCTGACGCTTCGATCATTTTTTTGACTTCCGCTATTTTGTCGAGTGCTGAGTCAATAAACACTTGTCCCCCGAATCCAGGATTAACTGACATCACCAAAATGAGGTCAATTTTATCCATCACATATTTGAGCGTTTCAGGTGAAGTTGCAGGGTTAAGTGCAACACCGGCTTTGCAGCCACAGCTATGAATGAGTTGCAGTGTACGATCTAGGTGCGGACACGCTTCTTGATGGACGGTAATCCATTCCGCACCCACTTTGGCAAAGCTCTCAACCAGTTGGTCAACAGGCTCTACCATCAGATGAACGTCTAGCGGAGTGGTGATACCACGCTGGTGTAGATGTGTGTGTAAGGCTCGACAAACATCCGGACCAAAAGTCAAATTTGGTACAAAATGGTTGTCCATGACATCGAAATGGATTAGGTCAGCGCCGGCATCAATCACTTTTTCGACCTCTTGACCAAGACAAGCAAAATCGGCGGCTAAAATCGAAGGGGCTATCCATGGTTTCATTGTTCTATTCCTACTTTGTTTGATCTTCCAGGTTCAACTTGTTTGCTTTTTCAAGTTCAATTGGTTTGAGTCATCCGTTTCTTTGTAATAGCGCGTCAACCGTTCTACTTCTTCTTTGGCACCAAGAATCACTGGCACACGCTGATGTAGTGACTCAGGTACAACAGAAAGTAAGCGCTTGTGACCGGTTGTCGCCGCTCCACCAGCCTGCTCAATAATAAAACTCATCGGATTTGCTTCGTACAACAGCCTCAAACGACCATTTTTTACATTTTCTCGACTGTCTGCGGGATAGAGGTAGATACCTCCTCGCATCAGAATACGATGAACCTCAGCTACCATTGATGCGATCCAACGGGTATTGAAGTTGCGCCCCCTTGGTCCGTCCTCGCCTTCAATCAGTTCATCGATGTAGCGACGAATGACATTGTCCCAATAACGATGGTTAGAAACATTGACGGCAAATTCGCTGGTTTTTGGGGCGATAGTCATTGCTGGGTGAGTAAGAATGAACTCTCCAATATCATGATCGAGCGTAAATCCATTCACGCCATGCCCTGATGTAAGAACCAGTGTTGTCGACGGTCCATAAAGCACATAACCTGCACAAACCTGACGTACTCCGGATTGTAGGAAATCCTGTTCCGTTGGTTCACTCACGCCTTCAGGGCAACGTAAGATAGAGAAAATCGTCCCGATTGAGACATTGACATCGGTATTTGATGAACCGTCTAGAGGATCAAATACCAACAAATACTTTCCTTTAGGGTATCGCCCTGGGATCTGATAAACATCTTCCATCTCTTCAGACGCCATCCCCGCAAGATGACCAGACCACTCAAGTGTTCGCAACAAGATCTCGTTAGTGATTACATCCAATTTCTTCTGCGTTTCCCCTTGAATATTTTCACTTTCTGCACTGCCTAATACATCGATAAGTTGACCACGGTTAACGTCGTCTGCGATCTCCTTGCACGCAGTGATAATGGCGTTCAAGAGCAATGTAAACTCACCAGTGGACTCCGGAATGCGGCGCTGCTCTTCCATGATAAATCGAGTAAATGTAATTCCTTTGCTCATAACAACCTCCTTATGCTCTTATTTCGTTTTTGGAGAAACGATCATGAGTGGTTTCGACACTGACTCGGTTTGAGCCATGAAATACTAAATCTTCAATCAAAGGCTGCATAATCAGCTCCATCGCGAGCCCCATTTTCCCTCCGGGAACAACGATATTATTACGTCGGGACATAAATGAGCCGTGAATCATGTTCAACAAGTATTGGAAATCAACACCCGTTTTCTTTGGATCCTGGAATCGAATCACGACCATACTTTCATCCAGTGTAGGAATAGCACGTGCAATAAACGGATTCGAGGTATCGACCATGGGTACGCGTTGAAAATTAATATCAGTGCAGGAAAATTGTGGTGTGATGTAATGTACATAGTCATGCATACGGCGCAAAATGATGTCAGTAACCGCTTCACGGCTGTACCCACGTACGCTGGTATCACGGTGAATTTTCTGAATCCATTCCAAATTCACTATCGGGACAACACCAATAAGCAAATCCACATAACGAGCAACGTTACAAAATTCGGTCACCACACCGCCATGCAGACCTTCGTAAAACAGCAGATCAGTCCCTTCCTGAATAGACTCCCACGGCGTAAAGGTACCAACCCGATGATTAAACTGTTGTGCTTCCTCTTCATTGTGAACGTAATGTCGAAATTTCGCTGTTCCTGTTTCGCCATAGGTTTTAAGTGTTTTTTCAAGATCCTTAAAGAGATTCCCTTCCGGACCAAAGTGACTGAGGTTCCTTCCATCTTTCTGAGCCTTTTCAAGGCGTGCTCGCATCTCTGCACGGTCATATCGGTGATAGCTGTCACCTTCAACGATCGCCGCTTTATAGCTGTTTCGCCGAAAAATCTGCTCCATAGCATTTTTTACCGTTGACGTTCCGGCACCAGAAGATCCAGTAACGGCAATAATGGGGTGTTTAATAGACATAATGGGTACTCCTTAGCTTGTGACAGCGGCTAAGTCTCCAGATTGGTAACGGGACGCCATTGATTCCAGGCTGATTGGCGTTATCTTCGAAGCCATACCTGCACAACCAAAAGCCTCGTAGCGCTCTAGACACAGCGCTTGCATTGCATCCGTAGCCGCTTGTAGAAACTTGCGTGGATCAAACTGTTCTCTGTTCAAACACAAGTACTTTCTGACTGCTCCGGTGCTTGCCATGCGTAAGTCGGTATCAATATTCACCTTTCTCACACCATGCTTTATCCCTTCAACAATTTCTTCAACCGGGACTCCATAGGCTTGCCCCATGTCACCTCCGAAATCATTAATAATGGCGAGCCATTCCTGTGGTACGGAAGAAGAGCCGTGCATGACAAGATGGGTATTAGGTATACGTGCATGGATGGCCTTAACCCTATCTATCGCGAGAATGTCTCCGGTCGGCTCGCGAGTAAATTTATACGCTCCGTGGCTAGTACCGATGGCAATAGCCAATGCATCTACATCGGTCATCGAAACAAATTCGGCCGCCTGCTCTGGGTCGGTTAACAGTTGATCCCATTCCAGTTTTCCTTCTGCTCCAGAACCATCTTCCTCCCCTGCCATACCACTTTCGAGCGAACCCAAGCAGCCGAGTTCACCTTCAACAGACACGCCCCCCGCATGGGCGATCTCTACGACTTGTCGGGTAACTTCACAGTTATATTCGTAGCTGGCTGGCGTTTTCATGTCATCCCGTAACGAACCGTCCATCATCACGGATGTAAATCCGTTCTGAATCGCTTGTAAACACAC
This sequence comes from Vibrio sp. vnigr-6D03, assembly GCF_002835515.1. Classification (NCBI taxonomy): domain Bacteria; kingdom Pseudomonadati; phylum Pseudomonadota; class Gammaproteobacteria; order Vibrionales; family Vibrionaceae; genus Vibrio; species Vibrio sp. vnigr-6D03. The sequence continues at coordinate 92,265 of NZ_PIZL01000026.1, read as the reverse complement.
ACTTGGTGACGCACCATGATCTTGATGGACAACAATGGGTATCTGTGGCCACTGTTCGACAGCTGCCAACATCAAGTGACGAAGAAATGTACTACCTGCATACTTCCGCGCACCGGCAGACGCTTGCAAAATAACAGGTGCATTACAGGTTGCTGCTGCACGCATAATGGCATGAACTTGTTCCATGTTATTCACATTAAATGCAGGTACGCCATAACTGTATTCCGCCGCATGATCGAGCATTTGTCTAAGACTGATTAACGCCATAATAGTTGTCTCCTTGTCCTAAGACAGAATAATTTAAATTAGACCCATTCATTACTTGGTTATTCTTATAATTTAATACTCATTGGTATAAATAAAACTTTTACATAAATAATTTCGCAATTTATATAGGTATAAATTCTGATATGATATCGTCTTATAATAATTATTAACTTCAAAACTAATCATCTAACAACATTAATTCACAGCAAGACAATACAAACCAATAAGAATTAATTTGTTAGATGATAAATATAATTTATATGATAACTAATAGCTTTATATATCAATTATATAAAGAATATATTACTTAGAAACAATATGATGAACTCTGTTTGTCCCAATTCAAATAAACAGTTAATAGTTAGTCATAAAAAATATAAAAACGATAAGTTAACTTTTACTTATGGCAACCATAACTATTTCCAATTTTCATAAATCAAATTGTCCTATAACAATATATATACATCGCGCTCATACCTTAGAGCTGATGAATCACCATCTGAAGAAAGGAAATGATTATGGCTAAAAACTACCAAGCGGGGGTTAAGGAATATCGTGAAACCTATTGGGATCCGACTTACCTACCTGCGAACACCGATCTATTGGCGTGTTTTAAAATAGACCCTCAACCAGGTGTTCCAAGAGAAGAGGCAGCAGCAGCCGTCGCAGCCGAGTCTTCAACCGGAACATGGACGACAGTCTGGACTGACTTGTTAACCGATTTGGATTACTACAAAGGTCGCGCATATGCCATTGAGGATGTGCCTGGGGATGATACCGCTTTCTATGCATATGTCGCTTATCCTATTGATCTTTTTGAAGAAGGATCGGTGGTCAACGTACTAACATCGCTGGTGGGGAACGTGTTTGGTTTTAAAGCGATACGCGGATTACGGTTAGAAGATGTACGCTTCCCGATCGCTTATGTCAAAACGTGTGGTGGTCCACCAAATGGCATTTTTGTCGAACGTGATCGTCTGAATAAATACGGTCGAGCTTTGCTAGGTTGTACCATCAAACCTAAGTTAGGTTTGTCTGCCAAAAACTATGGTCGTGCCTGCTACGAAGGGTTAAGAGGCGGCCTGGATTTCACGAAAGATGATGAAAACGTCAATTCACAGCCTTTTATGCGGTGGCGTGACAGATTTGGTTACGTCGCCGAAGCGATACACCGCGCGGAAAGTGAAACCGGAGAGCGCAAAGGTCATTACCTTAATGTGACCGCAGCGACGCCGGAAGAGATGTACCGCCGCGCAGAATATGCAAAAGAGCTAGACATGCCAATCATAATGCATGACTTCTTCACTGCCGGATTTACCGCCAATACAGGATTGGCAAATTGGTGCCGAGAGAATGGCATGTTACTGCATATTCACCGTGCTATGCATGCGGTGGTCGATCGCAACCCTCGCCATGGTATTCACTTTCGCGTACTAACAAAGTGTCTTCGCCTATCAGGGGGGGATCATCTCCACTCAGGAACCGTCGTGGGCAAGCTGGAGGGGGATCGCAACGCCACACTTGGATGGATCGATATTATGCGTGAACGTACCATTAAAAAAGATCGCTCACGTGGCATTTTCTTTGACCAAGATTTTGGCTCCATGCCCGGTGTATTCCCCGTCGCATCTGGTGGTATCCACGTTTGGCACATGCCAGCATTGGTTTCCATTTTTGGTGACAACGCGATATTCCAGTTTGGTGGAGGTACATTGGGTCACCCTTGGGGAAATGCGGCAGGCGCAGCTGCAAACCGTGTTGCTCTTGAAGCTTGTACGTTAGCTCGAAATGAAGGCAAAGATCTTGAACGGGAAGGTAAAGAAATACTGAAAGCTGCCGCGAAGCACAGCCCCGAACTCAAAGTCGCAATGGAAACATGGAAAGAGGTTAAGTTTGAGTTTGATACGGTAGACAAGCTAGATACCGCTCACGCTTAATAAATCCACAATTACGCCAGATTCACAACCACCTCATTAAGGAGAATGACGATGAGTGAAGTTAGAGATTACCCATCAAGGCTAACCGACCCGCACAGCCGAAAATTTGAAACCTTTTCTTACTTACCGCGTTTAACGGCAGAGCAAATTCGTAAACAGGTAAACTACATAGTGAAGCAGGGCTGGAACCCTGCCATCGAGCACACAGAACCGGAAGAAGCGAGTTCCTCCTTTTGGTATATGTGGAAACTCCCCATGTTTGGTGAGACAGATGTAGACCAGATTCTGTCAGAAGCTCAGCTCTGTCACAACAGTAATCCAAATCACCATGTTCGTATTATCGGCTATGACAACCTAAGCCAAACTCAGGGAATGGCGACCGTCATCTACCGTGCGCCTGGCTTCGAATAACCCTGACTTCGAATAACCCTGACTTCGAATAACATAGGCTGCGAATAACACAGCCGATACACCAGAGCGTCCGTTATTTGGGAACAAAAAATCAGGTCAGCAGACGACGTAAAATAGGTAAGCTGGTAAAGGTGGTGAAATACCTCATATCCGGCTCTTTTCTCCACTCATAGGATGGAGCTTTAAACGATGAATCAAGCAATCAAAGCGTTACCCACCCTTAATCAATACATGATTGAAACTGAGCCCTATTATCAAGAAACAGGTGATGAACTTGCTGCATACTTTGCCGCGTATGATGCACGTATCCCAATGATGCTCAAGGGTCCAACCGGTTGCGGAAAGACCCGTTTTGTTGAACATATTGCCTGGAAGTTAAAACGACCGTTGATCACCATATCGTGCCATGAGGATATGACTGCATCGGATCTGGTTGGTCGGTATCTTCTCAATCAAAACGGTACTTACTGGCAAGACGGTCCATTGACTACGGCAGCGAGAGTCGGAGCAATTTGTTATCTTGATGAAATTGTTGAAGCACGTCAGGACACCACAGTTGCCATTCATTCGCTGACGGATCACCGCCGCACCCTATCGCTCGAAAAAAAAGGAGAACTCGTCTCCGCTCATCCTGATTTCCAGCTAGTGATTTCATATAACCCAGGTTATCAAACTCTGATGAAGGATCTAAAAACATCGACCAAGCAACGCTTTGCCTCGCTGGTCTTCGATTATCCAGATCCGTTGGTTGAAGCCACCATTATTTGCCACGAAGCCGGTGTGGACAGTGACACAGCAGAACGGCTGATCCGTATCGCTGGTCATGCTAGAAATCTGGTTGGACATGGGTTGAATGAAGGGATATCTACTCGTTTGCTGGTGTACACAGGTCAGTTAATTAACAAGGGAATCCCCCCCATTGCTGCCTGTAAAATGGCGCTGGTTCATCCACTTAGTGATGACCCCGACATCTGTGAAATCATAGAAACGGCGGTCAGAGGCTGCTTTTAGAGTCTGATATGGGCAAAGACACGAGGATTGGAACATGGAAGCGACTGAGGCACTGACAAGTCAATTACTTGAATCGATTCGAGCCGGTTCTCCGTCTATCAATGTTAAAGGAGAAAAGAGTCGAGACGATGACCTTACCCAGCTTGAGGAAGCCATCATTCAGGCGACATCAACACTACCACAGCCTGTGGTTTGTTATTGTGTTCACGCAGCTTGCTCTATTTATCAACGAAACCCTAATCGTTCTCTATTGTATTGTTGGTTTCACAACGTCACAGAAATGGTAAATACCTGCCACGGAGATACGCCTTACCAAGACAATGTTGAAGTGCTATGTACACTGATTCAACAAACAGAGTCAACACTATTTGTGCTGAATGAATTGATGGGGACAGAGCGCCTTATACAATTTTTGGACTCACTTCTAATCGCATCCACTCGATTAAAATCCGTTGCCGCATTGAAGCAATACCTCTCTTTAACGGAGTCTCTCGCCACACAAGCCCCCCGATGTTTAGCGCCTTTTTTTAATTATTTAGATAGGTACCTTCGCCAGTTATCGATATCCGGCTTAGAACATTGGGCAATGTGGGGTGTTCGCGCGTTTGCTCATCAAAACGAGACATTGCATAGCTATTTTTCATTACAAACCAGTGACAGCCTTTCTGTATTTCAGCAACAGAAAAATGGTCTTTTGTTCGTCGATACCCAACGTCAGTTGCAATATTTTTTATGCGCTATTTGGGGAGAGGATTTTTTGCTTCGCCCTGTTAGTGTTCAATTTAACGACGAGAGCGCAGCTACCTCCAATATACGACCTTCAATATTGCACCAGATGATTCTGTTGCCAGATGCAATCGATGATTACTCGAGCTCTCTTCCCGACTGCGACCACCAAACGGACCAGGTAGGTATTCCTGCTAAACTGATGTATCGAGCTGCCGCAGCTCACTGCGCCGCCCATATTCGGTTTTCGACCCCCCGTCGCCGTTGTGATTTCACGCCGCTTCAACAATTTTTTATTGGCGTCATTGAGGATGCTCGTGTTGAAGCGCTTGCCATCGAGGTGTTTCCAGGGCTCAAAACGCTTTGGCACTCAATTCTCTCTCTTCCCCGTCATCAAGTCTGTTTGCCTGAGTCAGGGTTAACCTTGGTCGAACGCGTAGTCGTTGCATTATTGAACCAAGATTCCCGTGATCCTCATCCACTGGTCGTAAAAACGTGCCAACGCTTTTCTGAACTGTTAGCGCAGCCCAATCCCACACATGCAGCCGCCGTTAATCAACTAGGGGTATGGTTAGCCGAAGCACTACCATCACATTGTCGTCATACGTCGGTTGCTCAGTATTCTCGGGAAGTCATCCCTTATCGCGACGATAACCAGTCTCTTTGGCAAGACAAAGATGAATTGGATAAATGGGCATCACTCACCCCTCCTCAGGTGAAAAAAACCGTCAGTGTTATGGAAATGGTTAATGAACTGGATTGTGAGCTTGCCGATGATGATGCTCAGGAAATATGGGTTCTTGAATCAGAATTTTTCCGTGATGGTGATCCTGAGGACGTCAGTATCAATACGCTCGAAGGAACAACGCAAGTGTCTTCCCCTTTTTATTATCCGGAATGGGATTATCGATCGGCAAGTTCGAGAGCAAACTGGACAACGGTTACTGAACACACGGGTAAGATAGGATCATCGGCTAACATTGAACAACTGCTTGATATTCATCGACCCTTAGTTAAACAGCTCCGACGATTAGTGGAAACAGTTCAGCCCAAAGGATTACAAAGGCTTAGAAAACAGAACGATGGTGATGATTTTGATCTGGATGCTTTGATCGAAGTTTATAAAGAAATCAAGCGTGGTAGCTTACCCGATTTAAACGTTGATCAGCGTTTAAAAAGACATCAACGCGATCTGGCGGTCGTCCTGTTGTTAGACTTGTCTGAATCAACAAACGACTCAGTTGACGAACATGGTACGACGGTCATCAGGATTACCAAAGAAGCAACGACTTTATTGGCAAGCGCAATTGAACAAATTGGCGACCCTTTCGCCATTCACGGCTTTTCATCTAATGGACGTCATGACGTCCAATACCAATGTATTAAAGCGTTTAATCAGGATTTTGATGATAATGCAAAAGCAAAGTTGGCGGGGGTAAAAGGAGCATTGTCCACTCGTATAGGTGCAGCCATGCGCCATGCTGGTCATTATCTTATGAAACAACCCCAAAGTAAGAAGCTGATCTTGTTACTCAGTGATGGAGAGCCATCAGATATTGATGTACGTGACCCTGAGTACTTAAAATCCGACACACACAAAGCGGTTGATGAATTACTTTGTCAAGGTATTACACCTTATTGCCTAACTATCGACAAAAACGCAGAAACATACATCGATGCGCTTTTTGGGCAAGGGCGCTACACCATTTTAAACGATGTAGCTCGGTTGCCATCCTTGCTGCCGCACCTTTTTGCGAGCTTGACGAAAAAGACAGATTAGCGAACGGGTTAGCGGAATGTACCTAACCAATGAATGGATAGACACTTTCCAATGCATAGGTATTATCTCTTTCCATTGATGACGTAATTTATGCATTCTGGATTAAAAGCAAAACGTTAGGTGAATATATTTCTATAGGCACACATTATGCAAAACCAGTAAGCAATCGAATCGTTGTTCAGGACTGCACATGCACTTAACTCTTCGCCAACTGAATATTTTTTATGCCGTTGCAAGCCAGCTCAGTTACACAAGAGCGTCAGAAATTCTTCACCTAACACAACCGGCCGTTTCTATGCAGGTAAGACAACTTGAAGAAAATATCGGACTTCCCTTATTCGAACAATTGGGTAAATCACTTTTTCTGACCTCTGCAGGTGAAGAGTTGGTGGGGTACTGCGAACGAATAAATTATATCGTTAATGATGCCGAAAATACGTTCAACAGCATGAAATCACTTTCTAGAGGGAAGTTAAAAATCACCGTGGCAAGCACAGCCAATTACTTTGCGGCGAGTTTACTTTCTGCCTTTTCTCAACAGCACGAGCACGTACAACTTGTGTTGAATGTGACGAATCGAGATCATTTACTAAAAGATCTAAAAAACAACCTCTGTGATTTAGCAATAATGGGTAAACCACCTTCAGAGTTGGACACTGAGAGCACGGTGTTAATGGAGAATCCCTTAGTCGTTATTGCGCCCCCAAATCATCCTCTTTCAAAGAGAAAAGCGATTCCTCTTAGCACCTTAACGCAGGAATCGATTGTGGTGCGAGAAAAAGGCTCGGGTACGCGTGGTGCTATTGAGCGTTTTTTCGATTTACACGGTCTTTCATTTAATGTGTCCGCTGAAATGAGCGCCAGTGAAGCAATTAAACAGGCTGTGTCTGCTGGATTATCGTTAGGGATCGTCTCTTTACATACCATTCAACTTGAGTTGGAAGCAAACAAACTGGTCGTCCTTGATGTAGAAAATATGCCTATAATCAGGCATTGGTACTTAGTTCGCCACAAAGAAAAAAGGCTGTCACCTATCGCGGAAGCTTTTCAGCAATTCTTACTGAATCAGGTACAGAATATGTCACCAACTGATTTCCTAAACGTGGACAATATGGTGAACGGGTAGAGTCTGTTTATCATACAAGAAATTTGACAACGAAAGGTCAACACGCCCTAGTCATGCCAAGGTAGTGTCAACGTAAAACATACCCCTTTGTCAGGGTTATTTTCTGCGGTAAGAGTCCCCTTGTGTTCAATCACTAAGCCGTAACTGATCGATAAACCTAGTCCGGTTCCTTCTCCAACTTTCTTGGTGGTAAAAAAAGGATCAAAAAGATGCTCTAAATGACACGGTTTAACACCTGTACCATTATCTTTAATTATTAGTACTACGCTGTCTCCACAACGTTCACCGGTTATCGTGACTTTCGGTTTGGCTTCTTCTTTCAAAGCGTCTAAAGCATTGGTAAGCAAGTTCAGTATCACTTGCGTTAGTTGACCTTCATTTCCTTGTACAGGCAAGTTATCTGGAAGAAAAAGCACGATATTTGCCATGGACTGGTTACTTTTTCTAACCCAATTCACTGCTTTTTTAACCAACGCGGAAAAATTAATGGCGAATTTATCTGTGACTCCTTTAGCACTAAACGACTGCAGATCTTTAACGATATTATTGATTCTTAGTGAAGATTCAAGAACATCATCAACAGCAGGAACCAGTTCCGTTAATGTATGTTCAAAGAGATTATTTTCATTGGAATCTCTTTCGCAAGAGAACTTATTGTTACGGTGTAAGTCGAGAAGGTTTGTTAGATCACGTTGAATGATATGAGCATTACCGATAATAAAACTGACAGGATTATTAATTTCGTGTGCAACTCCAGCTACTAATTTGCCTAGCGAAGCTAGCTTGCCAGTCTGTATCAGTTGTCGCTGAGCATTTTTTAACTCTTCGAGAGTTAAGGTTAATTGGGTATTCTTCTCCTCTAGGGCTGATTGATAACGACGCAAAGACAAATGGGTTTCTATCCTCGCCTGCACCTCGGCCATTTGGATTGGCTTGGTAACATAATCCACAGCACCGACCTCAAACGCTTTTAGCTTTTCATCGATATTACTGTAGCTACTTATTACAAGCACAGGAATCTCTGACAATGCCCCATTAGACTGCATACGCCGACATACCTCGTAGCCATCCATATCCGGCATATTCAAGTCAAGTAAGAGAAGATCTGGGATATCTTTTTGCATGCCTTCTAAGGCTGCAATACCCGAATAGTAGCCTTCAGTACGAAATCCTAAATCTGCAAGTAGCTCACAAAACGTGTCACACAAAGTTTTGGAATCATCAATGACTACAATTTTTTCCTGTTTTTCTTGACGTGTATTTTCTGTTTTTTTAACCACAAAAGTCAGCAACCCTATCCCAATAAATTATTTCTCACTCATGCTTTAGCATATACCCAATCGACCTTTGGGTACTAGGTTCAGCGAAATTTGACTCAGTATATACCTGCATCAAGGTCAGGGGCGGCTTTCACTGGGCTAGTTCACCTACCCGCGCTTAACCATCTAAAGAATCCCTTCTAACTTCAATAACGCTTCTTTACGTTCTAACCCACCAGCGTATCCGGTTAGCTTACCGCTTTTGCCTATCACGCGGTGGCACGGCACAATCACTGATATAGGATTTTTTCCATTGGCAAGCCCGACTGCTCGCACCGCTTTCGGATTTCCAATAGTGTTTGCGAGATCTTGATAACTCCAAGTTTCTCCAAAAGGAATTTGCGTTAACGCTTGCCACACCTGTTTTTGGAAATCGGTGCCTTTTGCTGCAAGTGGCACATCAAAGGTTTTTCGGCTCCCTTCAAAGTATTCCGTAAGCTGCTTGCAAGCTTCTGCTAATACATTGTGTCTGCAATCTTCACGTCCAAGCTCTTTTGGTTTTGTCGTGTACGTTTCAAACCAAATACCTAACAAACCGTCATCATTTGCTTGGATCGTGACATCCCCCAGTTTGCTGGACAAAATGGTATAAACGTTTTCAGATGAATTTTTCATAGTGGTAAATTCCAACAATGTAAGGTGGCGTAACTGCCCCAAGGGGCGACATTTTCAGGTGACATTTCTGGATAGTGGACCATCGCCTTCTTAACGACGAGATCGCCACCTAAAAAGCAATTGGCTATGGATTGACCACGAAGCTGAGCGTAGTTAATGGTCCACGGTCCAACCCCTTTTATTTCTATCCATTCAGATGGATCGGCATCGGGATTGTTCAAACAATAATCTGCAAATCGAGCCAGCGTTTCTTTTCGACTGTAAGGCATTCTAAGGAAGGTTAAATCCGCACTTGCCACTTGCTCTGGCGTAGGGAAATAACGGATACCCGAACTGTCTTTTGATTTGTCTGCCGAATTCAGTTTCTCAGTCAACAAATTAAGCTGACCTATCGCCGCTTTAACCGATACTTGCTGCCCTAAGATGGCTCTTACCCCTGCTTCCCAAGGGCTCCAAACACCGGGGATTCTGATCCCACTTTCTCGGATAAGATCTGAGGCTATCGCTGTTAGGTGATGTTCAACTTCGGTGATGTTCACATCAAGATCAAACATACGACGCAACTTGACCACTAGTGCTTTCAATTGGGTGATGTCATCAAGTTCGAATTCAACCTGCATGTGCTGGTTAGAAATCACAGAAGCACGAAACCACCCTTTTGACCCATTTAAGCTAAAGTACCGCTCGTAAAAATCGCCTCCAATGGTTTCGACCCCTTCAATGGCTCGCATCCGATAGAAACTCAGCATATGCTGCCAATGCAAAGGCGATTTGAAGCCTAAGCGTATATGGTTGGTTTTCGATGCATCGCCCTCAGATTTTCTCACTTGGGTCGGTGTTAGCTTTAACAAGCTTTTAAATGCATCATTGAACCGCCTTACACTGTTAAAACCACTGGCAAATGCAATGTCACTAATGCTTATCGAGCTTTCATGCAAAAGCTGTTTTGCGAACATCAGCTTGTGATACTGTGCGTATTGCTTGGGAGACATGCCGAGGTACTTATCAAAGAGTTTTCTTAGGTAGCGATCAGATATGCCTAAACGATCAGACAAATCGGAAATACCACCGGATTGCAGAGCCCCTTGCTCTATCAGTTTGATCGCACGTTGGAACGACGTTTCTGCCCCTTTCCAAGCCCAAGAGCTGGGTGCACTGTCTGGCCGACAACGCAAGCACGGACGAAACCCAGCCTGCAAAGCTTGTGCTTGGTCGAAATAGTAAGTCACGTTCTTTTCCTGCGGTAAATTTGCAGGGCAGATAGGACGGCAGAAAATACCGGTTGTTTTTACGGCTATATAGAAACGACCATCAAACCGCTGATCTCGTGCCATTCTCGCTCGCTGACATTCCTCAATTGAAAGTGGCTGATTACTCATTGGCGTCGCATCCTTAGCTGAAAACTCTGATTTCATATGTGAAGCTGATGTTATCCAGTCTACTCAATTTTGAAACTCAAACTAGCCATTTTCGGAACCAAATGAGAATTCACTGAATAGTGAGATTTATAGACGTGAGGTCAGCCCAAAAACAATAAACTTTCTTAGTGACAAGCTCATATTCAACTAGTGGATATAAAACGCGAGTGATAGATTCCAATCAATCCTAACTCAATAGTTTTTAAGGAATTTTCCATGTTTAAAAAAGCATCAGCTTTAGCACTGACCATTAGTAGTGCGTTGGCGTTTTCTGCTCAAGCAACCAGCCTTTCTGTATCTGAGCCTCTATTAAATACCACCTTCCCTTCTGCTTCCGGTGTGGTGATAGACGGGACAACATTGTATGCAGTTGGTGATGACTCGCCTTGGCTTTACAACATGGACTTGGATTTCAATATCCTTAGCCAAGACCTGATTAAGCATTATCCTGTCGGCGACAATGGTCGAATTCTTAAAAAAGTAAAACCAGACTTTGAAGCCATGGAGTCGTTCACCGTAAACGGTCGCCCAGCTTTGGTTCTTCTTGGCTCGGGAAGCAAACAAGACATTCGCGAGTGGGCATACGTCATCAGCAAAGATAAGGGCGTCAAGATTGAGCGTTCACTGGTCGCGCTTTATGAACAGTTATATCGCGCCAGTAAATTCAGTGGTAAGCAAGAGCTAAACATTGAAGGATTGGCTATTTCAGAAGACACGGTTTACATCTTCAACCGTGGAAATGGCGGCTCAAACATTATCTTTTCCCTTACAGCCGCAGAGTTTGAGGACTACCTTTTAGGTAAGCAAGACAAAATCGACTCTTTGCGCACGTATCATGTTTCGCTTCCTAACGTTCAAGGATTTGAAGCGGGTCTTTCTGGCGGCACGTATTGGGAAGAAACAGATAGCTTAGTCTTTACCGCTTCGGTAGAAGCAACAGGAGATGCCTATAACGATGGAGAGATCTTAGGCAGCTTTGTCGGTCATTTTGAAGTTGGACAGCTCAGTGAAACTAAGACATTGGATCTTAGCCCATACGCTCAATCCATAGACAAGAATGGCAAACCGGTTATTACCAAGGTTGAATCCGTTTCGATAAAAGTCAGCACCCCAGAATCCATTGAAGGCGCATTAGCCAGTGATAACGATGACGGTACGAGCGAGTTTTTCTCGTTTAGCTTACACAAGTAGGACTTAGCCCATTCTCTGCCATATTTAAAACCACGCCTGTTCTCGCTGCAGAAATAGGCTTGGTTTACAGGAAATATGGCAGTTTATTTTTATTCCCCCACAGCTCTCATTTCAGCTATTGACTTTTAAGTCACAGAATTAGCTCAATTTATTTCCTTTTAAGCTCAGAAATATTGAAAGGGCTTACCATCCAAAACCTGATTGTGCCGAGTGTATGAATTCATAAGAGAGGCACAATGAGTGTGATTTCACTCATATTTCCGTTTAACCGTCTCATTTATTGGAATGAATATCTGGTTTACGGTATAAGTAGATGCTAATTTTCGAGATATGCATCGCAACACATTAGGGTCTGATAACCTTGCGCGGTTAAATTTTGTTCGAGTTCAATGCGTTTTAATCGCGGCTCAAGGTATGCAGCCTAGCCACTCTACGTAAATACCTTGTAACAAAGAGTAAAGCGCATTGAAACGAACCCTTTGGGCAGTATTTGTGTGCTATTTCTACTGCGTTATCGCCTATTGATGTAGAGCGACTACACCGAATAAGCTCTGCCTTGCATAAACAGCACACAAATTTCTGCAAAAATCATCTCGAAAGGTCATCAGACCCTAAGGACTATCAGTGAAAAAAGGAATTTTATTTACGGCTCTCGCTATCGGATTACCATTTTCCGCTTCCTCAGCAGATTTAACCGTTACGACACCAAAACAAAACACTGCCTTTCCGTCCGCCTCTGGAATTGTTTACACCGAAGACATGGTTTATGCCGTGGGTGACGATTCACCTTGGCTATACAAGATTGGTTTGAACTTTCGAATCGCAGACAAAGATCTCATCAAACACTACCCAGTCGAAGAAAATGGGCGCATCCTTAAAAAAGTAAAACCTGATTTTGAAGCGATGGAGTTGTTAAAGGTCAATGGTAAGCCTTCCTTTGTTATGCTTGGCTCTGGAAGCAAATCCGGCATTCGTGAATGGGCATTTGTTGTTAGCCAAGATAAGCAGATCCGAATAGAGCGTTCACTCATTCCTTTATACGAACAACTTTACCGAGAAAGCCGTGAATATGGTGTAGAAGAGTTAAATATTGAAGGCTTAGCCGCTTCAGAAGGAACTGTTTTCATCCTAAATCGCGGAAATGGTGGCTCAAACGTAATATTCACTGCCCCTGTACAGCAGTTTGAAGATTACCTCACGGGTAAAACAGACACGATCGCTAACTTAGGCAGCAACAAAATCACGTTGCCAGAAGTGGGCGGATTTGAAGCGGGTCTTTCTGGCGCAACCTATTGGAAACAAGCGAAACGATTAGTGTTTACGGCTTCAGTTGAGGCAACAGGCGACGCTTATAACGATGGCGAAATCCTTGGCAGCTTTGTCGGGTCATTCCCCGTTTCTCAACTTGAGTCTGGTAAAGAACTCGATCTCACTAACGTAGCCAAACCCGTCTCAATTAAAGGTAAGCAAGTTATCACTAAGGTTGAATCAGTATCCGTTACCCAAGACGGTTCGCAAGCAATCAAAGGCGTTCTAGCCAGCGATAACGATGATGGAACCAGCGAGTTTTTCAAATTCCGCCTTACTCAGTAGCGCTACGAAGCAATAAAAGCGTTATTCCAAATGCTTTCAAGAATTCAACCAAAAAGAGCATCCAAATGGATGCTCTTTTTATGTTCTTACGTTATCTAGTCTAAATGGCGACTATTTACCGCGACGCGCTTTGATTCGGTTCATCATAGAGAGTCTGCGTTCAGCAGAAGCCTGATCTTTCGGTGCGTCTGGGTTATTGGTGCGACCACGACGTTTCTTAAACGCATCTTTACTGTTGAGTTTTTCAACATAAGCTTCACGGCGTTTTGGCTCATACCCAGGTTGCTCTACGCGGCGAATACGCTGCTTGATGAGGTTTTCTACCTGAACCAACGTCAACTCTTCTTCACGGCTAACAAAAGAAACCGCATGACCTTGTTTACCTGCACGACCCGTGCGGCCAATACGGTGAACGTAGTCTTCCGCAAGGAAAGGCATGTCGTAGTTGATTACGTGAGGCAGACTTTCAATGTCTAATCCACGAGCAGCAACGTCTGTTGCAACCATCACTCGCGCTTTGCCTTCTTTAAAATCATCCAATGCGCGTCGGCGAGCACTTTGTGCTTTATCACCATGGCAAAGTACCGCTTTTATGCCATCTAATTTAAGCTCTTTAACAATTTCGTTAGCCGTTTCTTTGTAGTTCACAAACACGAGAACTTGTTGCCAGTTTTTACGACCAATCAGCTCAGAAAGCAGTTCGGTTTTACGCTCTTGGTCTACCGGATAAACAACGTGTGCTACAGTCGCAGCAGTCGAGTTTTCATGGTCAACGCTGATGCGTTTAGGTTTGCGCAAAATGTCCGCAGAAAGCTGGTTAAGCTGGCTAGATGTTGTCGCAGAAAACATCATGATCTGAGGTGCTGTTTCGACTTCCATCATGATTTCACGTACCGCGTTGATGAAGCCCATATCAAGGATTCGGTCTGCTTCATCAAATACAAGAAATTCAAGGTTAGCTATCGAAACGTTGCCTTCTTGCATGTGTTCACTCAAGCGACCAGGTGTTGCAACAAGAATATCAACACCACTTTCCAATTGGCGAACCTGAGACGACATCTTATTGCCACCGTATACGGCTGCCACACTAAGAGAGGTGTATTTGGTGTAGGCTTTGATGTTGTCTGAAATTTGCGCAACCAATTCACGAGTCGGAGCCAAAATCAAAGCACGTGCGGTACGGCGCGAAGGCTGCTTGCCCGAATCCAATAAGTGTTGGATCACTGGTAACGAGAACGCCGCCGTTTTACCTGTACCCGTTTGCGCAGTGGCAAAAATATCGTGCCCTTTACGCGCCATAGGGATGGCTTTTTGCTGGATCGGCGTAAGTTTTTCGTAACCGATTTCGGTCAGTGCTTTCGCTACTTCAGGAGCGAAACCTTGAGAAGAAAATGACATTGAAGCAAGGTCCTTTATCAGACAACCTTTGATGGCTGAAACGCAAGCCTATACTTCGCTTGCCAGCCAAACTGGTACATGAATTTCAATTAGCGGCATAGTATACCCAAATAGCTTAAAGATGCTAGGTTCATCAAGCATTGCCTTCAAATAGAAGACATAAAAAAACCGATCAAATGATCGGTTATTTAGGGGTTGTAGCCCCTAATAAAAAGGGAGCGAAGATAACTCAATGAGTCGACGAGAGATAAGAACCGTTATCAATGCTGTTAAACCATACTAAATCGCGTAAGTCCGAAATATCTTGGCTAGAGCGTACCCGAACGCTTTTTCCAACCAGTTCTTGTGCCTTCGAATACACTCGCTCTGCACTTTCTTTATAACTGACGATACTCATTTTCAGTTGGCACCCTTCCTCATTAGATACCCAAACAAATTTTTCGTCTTTTGAGACGCTTTTAAGCACCCCAAAATCATTCCAACTGTTGTTACTCATAACCTCTCCTTTTTTCTTTTAGTTCTTTGTCAAACCTTCTTTTCTTAGTATTGCTAGCCTATGCAACACCGAAGACTGAACAATTAATATGCAACTAAAGTTTAAAAATGACAAGGCAAAGTTCTTATCTCTTATATCAAATGATGATAACCCCTATTATTTACCTTATAGCCATAAGGTTATTGAGATTCCACTCAAATACAATCCTACCCCGTAAGTAATATGTGCGAGCATACTCTTTGCCCTTACCACGCTTGGATTGGGCGTTTTTGCTGCTGCAATACCCAACCCAAAGGCAGGTTGCAGAACAAGAAATGGGGCGAGAACACTGATTACACCCACAGATAGTGCGACAACTAAGCTTGGTGATCTTAGCCAATCTGGAAAGGCAAGGATCAAAGCAGCGGCAAACACAATGCCTATAAGGTAATGCGCCCCCCACCCTATGACGATCTCTCCGTGCGCATTAGGTGATTTGAATATGGGTTTGTGAAAGTATTTCCCTTTCCTTAGTGCCAATAGCCATCGACCGACTAAGGCATAATCCAGCGATGTCACGCCGAAAAACCGATTTTGTACCCACGCGCAGATATCCATGAATAATGTGGCACCGATGCCCAAGACAACTGCACTTACTGCTGTTTCCACCACGACCTCTCCTTATCTTATTTTCAACGCCTTGAATTTGGCGGGTTTTCGATGTTTAAATGTTACTACTTGAAGTTAACTTGAGGTCAAGATGAAAACACTCGATATCGGCGTCGTGGCAAAGCGAAGCGGTTTGAATTCTTCGGCGCTCCGTTATTACGAAAGCATTGGTCTGATTCATTCCATTGGGCGAAATGGCTTAAGGCGGCAATATTCCGAAGATGTTTTGCAAAAATTGGCTTTGATTCATTTGGGAAGAAAGGCGGGGTTATCGCTCGAACAGATAAAAGCAATGTTTAATCAAAACGGTAACTTGAATATCAATCGTGACGCTTTGCTTGAAAAAGTGTCTGAAATAGAACAGTCCATCCGACAACTGATATGCGTTAAAGAGAGCCTTTTACATGTCGCTAACTGCCCGGCAGACGATCACCTAAGCTGCCCTTCCTTTCAAAAAATGCTCAATGAGCTGTAAGCCCTTTGGCATCGAATAGCTTTTGGTATCGACTCGCTTTGGCATCAATGAGTATTCAGTAGGTATATACCCAAGTGACTTCAAGATGCAGGATTCAGAGCTTCATATTCTGTTTCAGTTCAAGGAAAATAACGCAGTGGAATGACCAGTCCTTTCCAAGTTCTTTGACGATGAAATGGAACAGAATATGAGCTCCCAAGGGCGAGTTTAACTGGCTTTTATACTGCGTTACCGATTCTTGATTTAGAACCACTAGATCTTCAAATCGGTGTCTTGCCTAAAAGCCAGTTAATTCTCGCTGAACCAAGCATCTTGAGGTTACTTGGGTATAAAACACAAACAAATAAAGCCGAACACAGAGGTTCGGCTTTAAGTTTGTTTACCAAGCATTAGTTAGTGAAAGTGCACCAACATCTCAACCTCATCCCCTTTTTGCGGTGCGTTCAGCGAGAAGTGCAAATAGCCCGCTTCCGTTACTGGGATTTGCAGATATTCATTGCTGCCCGAATAATTAGATACGTATTCGTGCTGCTCTGCTGTTGGCCAGTACGCTTGGCTCGCGTACAGGTCCACGTTGCCATTATTTGCACTGGTGGAATCGTTAGTATCACCAGTATTGGTGTTCTTATCTGTTAGCCACACGCGCACTTCTTGAACACCCTGCGGGACATAAACCGCAGCATAGCGTTGTTGGATTACTGTAAAGGCCTGCGCTTGACCCGATTCCAATACCACTGGCGCTAAATCATCTTGCTCCGGTTTTAGTGGTGTTGGCGCTTTGGTTTCCAATGAAGCCGTGAGCGTCACCGCATCAAATGCAGTTCGACCCGCGATGCTCATGTAGTAGCGACCTGGTTTGATGTAACCCGATGGCTCTGGTTCAAACGTTACGATCTCATTGTTGCCCGTGTCATATTGGCTGAACTCAAAATCGTAGTAATGAGCGACTTTCTCAAAGCTCATGTACAGATCCGCATCGCCTTGGCTGCCACCTTGGATCTCAACTTCAAAGTGAGTGGCGTTTTCTGGCACATCAACGTAGAACAACTGCTCGCTGTAAGCCTCACCGCTTAACACCACGCTTTGGTTTATCGCTAACGGTGTTACTTGATCCGAAGGCTCTGTTGGTTCACCCGGATTTGGGGCTGGGTTTGGATCAGGCTGTTCTGGTTCGCTAGAGATAGAATCTAACCAACGGTCAAACTCACCATTGTATTGCTCACCAAATAGTTGAACCTGTTTTGCCCATTCGGCAAATTGACCAGAACGAGAAAGCGCCAGTAGACGGTCGGCCTCTTGCGGGTGCTCTTCCAACATAAAACGTACCGCTAAGTAGCTCCAACGATACACGCGATTCGTATCATGGGAATAAGTTGTCGCAACCACATCCGCTAGGCTCATCTTTCCATCAGCAATCACACCAATCGCCGCGTCGTAGCCTTGTTTATAATGCATGTACTCAGCAAAGCCCTCTAGCCACCACACAATGTAACCATGAGCCAAGTTATCGCTGAATGAGCCATATTGGTTAAAGCGTGCATCGAGATAGTGAACGTATTCATGCTCTAGATTAAGAACTGATAGCTCGTCCCCATTTGCGAAACGGTAAGCGACAAAACGCGCCACGTTGCCTGCCTTTGCCGGATCCCCTTCAAGATACTGACCGCCGTTATCCGTCGAGTTACCAAACAAGAAAGACGAGTAATCCTCGTAGCTTCCATTATTCGCAAACACCGCGACTTCGACTCGCTCGTTGTTGTCGTCTGCCACTGGCTGATTGCCCGTGTTCGCCACTTGATGGAAGTCTGCCTCCGTTGCCGCTAAAACCTCACACGCTTCAACCGCTTGGGTTTGCGTTAAATCTTGAGAGCGAATGATTGCCGGACCATCACACTCATAACGGTTAGGCAGCACGCGAGCCGCCAAATCACGTTTCGCTTGGTCTAAATCCAGGCCGTTCAAATGCTCTGGCGCGAAGTAGTTCATCATCTCAACCGCCGCCAACCAAAGCTTGTCGTGTTCGCTACCAAGTGGGTTCTGTTCCATCACTTGCTGCATCACACGCAATGCCTTTTCTTTGGTTTTTTGGTTTGGGCTAGCTAATAAACGACCAGTTTCGCGCACTGCGTTGTAAACCAAGAAGCTCGCGTCCGTATCCAGTGCCCACGCGTTATCACGAGCAAACACCGCCAGCGTGTCGATGTGTTGCGTATTGCTCGCCATATAGTTGTAGAAGTCATCTCGCGCAGCGTGACCGGCCATTGCACGAAAGAGATTGTTAAGCCCATCCACCCATTGTGTATCTTTCGCCATTTCACGATTGAACTGACGCAGTGCCGTAAGTTGTGCGCTCATCGTCAAAGGAAGCTGTTTTATGTTATCGACCATCAAAGTCAGGCTTTTCATTGCCCCCACTTGTTCACGACCTTGTTCTAAAGCGTGTGGGTTAGCTAAAAACGCATTAATCGACTGAGCAAAACGTTGGCCTAATGCCTGTGAAAAGTCCGGCTGCTGGGCGTTATAGCGAACGTAATAAGCCGCGCGTACAAATTCACCAAGGTTTTCTAGTTTGCGTGCTTGCTCTGCCTCACCTTTGTAAGTAGCAATGGCTTGGTTTAACGCGATTTGAATACGGCTTAGGCTCGCTTCACTGTATATGTCGCTCAGGGAATCAGCAGGTGCAGAGAACCAAGCACTATAGCAATTGTGATTTGCGTCAGAGACGGCTAAAGCAAGATCAGGTGCCTGTTGGAGATCAGGAATATCACACTGCTCTTGAGCAAAGGAAAAACTGGAAACACTGGCAAGCATACAAGCTAGCGCCAAGCGATGACGTGGGAATAAACGGGGATGGGACATAGCTACACTCATTAATTAGTTATATGTTTGAGGGCGCTGTTATATTCCTTGTTCTCAATAAGATTAACTCAGTTGCATATAATTTATGAACCCAGTTCAGAAAATAGAATATATGCTCTAATTTTAAAATTGTTCACTAAATTTGTTGAACACCTCTCTCCGAAAACTACACGAAAAGTTTAATTATTATAAAAATCAACAAATTAGAAACAAAAAACTGAAATGCGCCTGTCTTTTTGGTTAGCAGCGTTTACCAACGAGATTCCATTCACTCAGATTTGTCGGTACAGTACGCCCATAAATAGGGTGCCTCGACAGCACGCCATAGAAATAAGAAGTACAGGAAAAGAAAATGAATAACGATCTCCCGATAATTGAAACCTTAGATGAACTAGAACTGTTTTTAACCGCAGTTGAAAGTGGCGGTTTGGGGCTAGAAGGTGTTACGGGTATTGCGATGGCAACGAGTAACTCTGATGGTCGCCCTTTCGTTGCAGTATTAGGTGAGAAACATCAACTTCTGCTTGGTCGCTGGGTATCCCAAGATGTCTACGAAAATGGCAAAGATCGTGTGCGAAACGGCCCGAGCAAAAAACACTAATCCCGCTGCTCTATAAACGGAACTCAGAAAAAGCTCAGAACATCATGTGATGGTCTGAGCTTTTTTGTATTAGCAGTTTGTGTGTGAGATCTGTTCTATGGATTTGAGCCCTGATATCTGCACCAGAGCCCTTATATTTGAATCAGAGCTTAAGCACCCTTCAAGTATTGAGTGATCTTTTCTCTTAACCACACATGGGATGGGTTTGTTTGCGTACGGTTGTGCCAAATCATGTGCTGCTCTATCGGGGTTACTTTGAATGGCTGCTCTATGATCTGCAAACCAAACAGCTCGGCGTATTGTGTCGCAACGGTGCGAGACGCACTGCCAATAGAATCACTATTCGACACCAACGCCATCATTGTGATCAGAGAATCACACTCTGCACTGATGTTGCGCTTCTCTAAAGGCTCGCTGGTAAAATAGTCCACCGCGTATAAGTTACCCCTTCGGAGCCTCAAGGTTATGTGTTTCTCGGCGTAAAATTGCTCCATCGTTATTGAGCCTTGTACTCTTGGATGAGAATGGCGTGCCACTAAAACAAGTTCATCCGTCTTAATCGGTGTTGATTTAAACCCAGAGTCATGAGGCCTAAAAACATCAATAGCCAAATCGGCTTTTTGCAGGCTCAGCGCTTGCAACATCATCTCTTCATTGCTGGAAACCATATTGAATATGATCGAGACATTGGCGAGATCTTTATCTGACTCGACAAGGGGCTGAAGTGCCAGCAGCGCCATCTCATTTACCAACACGTTAAATTGCCTTGGTTGATCGAGCGTAAACTGCTTAATACTTCCTATCGCTCTTGAAACGTTTTGCAGCGCCGGTTCAAGTTGGTCAGCCAACTGCACAGCGGCATGAGTAGGAGAAATACCGCGACCTTCCCGAACAAACAACTTCGTGCCAATCTGATCTTGTAGCCTTTTTAGCGAACCACTCACGCCCGGCTGAGTCATGTCTAAAGACTCGCTTGCCAATGTAATCGAGTTAAGTCGGTACACCTCTAAAAATACGCCTAACAGGTTTAAATCAAGCTGTTCAGATAAATACTTTGCCATTACATAACCAATTGTGATGTTTTAAATAAACTTTACTTTATTTTTAGTTATGTTTCACGTCGATACACTGATTTCGAAATCTAAGAAATAGTCTTTTAAGAGGTCAGTATGAAAGCGCAAACAACAAATAAAATCGTTAGCAAAAAAGCCACACTAACCCTCGCCATCATGTTCGCCATGCCCGTTATGGCATCAAACCATGACCACGATCATGTTCACGGCGATCTGCAAGTGCAAGGCAAAAACGCAACAGCTCATACCATTCAAGCTAATAACGACTTCTCGAAAACACTCAACTGGGACGACAGAGATGCCTTCGAGCGCAATACTAAAGGGCTCATCGTCCCTTTAGATCAACACAGCGCAAACATCATGAGGAACAATTTTGACTTTATTTCTCAAGATGAGATATCCGACTCCGTTAACCCATCCTTATACAGACAGGCGCAAGTCAACAACACCGCGGCAGGGCTTTATGAGGTTACAGACGGGATCTACCAAGTTAGGGGCACCGACCTTTCAAACATTACCTTCATACGCGGCAAGACCGGTTGGATTGTTTATGATGTGCTGCTAACAAAACAAGCAGCAGAAATTTCAACAAAATTCTTCCTAGAGAATGTTCCTACGGGCGGCGACCTACCCATTACTGCGATGATTTATTCTCACAGCCATGCCGACCACTTTGGCGGTTCCCGTGCTATTCAGGAGATGTTCCCTAACGTAAAAGTGTACGCCCCCGTGAACATGACCAAAGAAGTGGTTGATGAAAACGTGCTGGCTGGCAATGCGATGTCGAGACGTGCTTCTTACCAATATGGCGCAACATTGGGCACACACGAACACGGCATTGTCGATGCTGGGCTAGGCAAGTCCACGTCCACCAGCTCTCCGGAATACGGCAAAGGGGAAATCACCTACGTCAAACCGGACTACAACTTCAACCAAGATGGGAAATTTGAAACCTATAGCATCGATGGCGTAGAAATGATTTTCATTGATACGGCTGGCACAGAAGCGCCTTCTGGAATGGCAACCTACATCCCTTCTAAAAAGGCGTTGTGGTCTGGTGAAATGATGTATCACGGCATGCACAACATCTACACATTACGCGGAGCCAAGGTTCGAGATGCATTGAAATGGTCGAAAGACATCAACGAAATGATCAATGCATGGGGTGAAGACATTCAAGTGCTGTTCGGCTCTCACTCCTCCCCTGTTTGGGGGCAAGATGACGTCCTCGATTTCATGAAATTACAGCGCGATAACTACGGCTTTGTTCATAACCAAACCCTAAGGCTGGCGAACAATGGCGTCGTTTTACAAGACATCGGAGACGCGATTTTAGAAGAGCTGCCAGAATCGATTCGCAAGTCTTGGCACACCAACGGCTACCACGGCTCGTACAGCCATAACGCCAAAGCCGTCTACAACATGTATTTGGGTTACTTTGACATGAACCCAGCCAACTTAAACCCACTTCCGCTGCAAAAAGAATCGCTCAAATATGTTGAATACATGGGAGGCTCAGACGTCATTGTAAAGAAAGCCCACCGCGATTTTGAAAAAGGCGAATATCGCTTTGTCGCCACAGTGTTAGATAAAGTCGTTCACGCGGAACCAGACAACAATGAAGCGCGAAAACTCTTGGCCGACACCTATGAACAATTGGGCTATCAATCGGAAACCATGGGCTGGAGAAATACCTACTTAACGGGCGCACAAGAACTTCGAGTCGGCACCTTACCTGGCACACCGAAAACGGCATCACCGGACGTATTATCTGAAATGACGGTAGAGAACCTGTTGGACTACATCGCTGTGCGAGTGGATTCTAAGAAAGCGCAATTTACGCCATTCTCGATGAACGTGGTTGTGCCCGACACTGGCGAGATCTATTTTGTAGAGATGTCGAATGGCAACCTAAGCAACGGTAAGGTATACAGCGAAAAAGAAGCCGATGCTACGCTTTACCTAAACAAAGCCGACATTACTCAAATGCTGCTGGGTAATACCGACTTAACGGCACTTTTAAAGCTCAAACAAGCAGGCATTAAAGGGAAAACAGAGGTTCTGACTAAACTACAGGACACGCTTGTAGACTTTGATACCAGCTTTGAAATTGTCCCTCGCCCAGCGAAAGGCAAAGAAGTAGATGCCAACCTTTACCAACACAAACATTAAACACCAGTAAACAGGCTGAGCGTGTAACGAAAAATGGGACTTTAAAGTCCCATTTTTTATGGCGAGCTGAAGCTAATCCAATTTGCCTTTTGACCAGCTCTTTTTATTAAATCAATATTTTACCTTTTTGAGTGTAATCGAACGTAATCAGTAGGTATTATTTATTCTCGCCCATAACTAAATCCATAGTCCTATCTATGCAACAACCACAAAGCTATAAAACTTACTTTTTCAAGCTTCGTACTCTCATAACCAATTAATAACACTATTAAAAATGCTTAAAATGTTGCTCATAGCCTTGTCGTCGACAAAGCTTGAAAGTAAGTCGTTTGTTCTCTTTAGATAGGATTAAGCGAAAGCTACGCCCAATTCTGAATCGAATCAGGGATGGATTAGATTTAATGTTTTTACCGCCTAGCACAGTAAATGGCGTACCTTGAGCAATTGAGTTCACTACGCTCAATGTTTTTTGACGAGTTGAGTTTGGCAGATCGCGCCAGATTTTTTTGTCAACAAGACAGATGCAGTAAGGGTTTGAGCTGGTTAGCTCAGGACTGCGTGGTTGGTATTTGAATACGATATTTTGCATTTAGACGTACCTTTTTTGTGTTGGTACGTCTATACGCATAGAAAAACAATTTTTTTCGCTTTTTATTTCAACAAAGGCAACAAAACAATATAACCTACTGATTTTCCTGGATTTAAACTTGCAGTTAGATCATCATTTATCACATCACCATCTATAAATGTGAGCATTACAGCTCCTTCATCAGGTGAAAACTCCCACTTATCATCAGAAGTTATCCAGCCTTCTAAGTCATCGTATCTATAGTGTATTTGAACCTGTGATTCTGTGTTGAACGACACTGTTTGCTCACCTTGAATCTCAATTAACTGCCGATCTCCCCACTCGACGGTGATCAAAAGTGGTTCCTTTACCTCGTCCTTCTCATTTAATGATAAAGCTAGATCACCTAATAGATCATCATCACGAATCAGAGATACTATTGGAGAATTTATAGACTGTTTAACAAAGCACTTTGCTTGCTGATAATAGCGCACAAAATGTGGCCACTTGGCAGCAAAATAGCAAAACTGATCAAGATGCTCTCTACGCGTAACAGCTTCACTCCAAACTCGTTCACGCTCTGGATCTTTAACCAGTTCTTTCCAGTCATCAGTAGTGCTGTTTCGACCTTGAACCATCTCATCCAATGAAAGTTTATCTAACGCCATATCAAGCCTCCTCCTTTATTGGGGACTTCAATGCTGAAAGCTGATTCTTTAGTTTTTCATAATGAACAAATTCATCATTAATCTCATACTGAGCTAGTAAGCTTTTTTTAGCAGCAGACTTAAGTAATTTTTGACATAAAACGGGGGGAGCATCACTGTTAACTCGATGAAAGTAATCAATAATTTTTGCAACTGATTTACGGACTTCAAACTTTTCTAGGTGTGATTCAGTTCCATCCGCTACATACTGGGGTTCATTCTTACCTCGTGTTAAGTACTTTCTTTTATACTTATCAAAATCGGAGACTTTTGAGTCAACATTAAGATAAAGGCAAAGATACCTGAACGATGCATCAGCTTTGTACTTTGACCATTTTGCTGGTGATCCCTTTAGCTCTTGAGCAACATTTGGGTCAACATTGATAAAGCCGATCAGCTCATCTAATAATTTTTTGTTCGCTAGGAACCAGTAACCAACAATGTCTGGCGCGACAGAATGACTGAACAAAGTTAAGCATCTCGAGAGCTTTTCAATATCGTGCTCAATATCATTGCCTGTCAAACCATCATGACCTAAAAGATTGGAATCTAACGATATCTGTTGAATGCTTTTAACACTGATACCTGTTTTGTATTTACACCAGAAATCGATTTGATTGAAAAGCCCCAAATTACAAGGAATACTTCTTTTGAGCAGCTCTTTCTTATCAAGCCTCTCAGAGACAAACATATCTAGAATTTTATCTTTCGCTTTATCTTGACAACCAAAAACACTTGATAGCTTTGGCCCATAAAACTCTTCTAGAGCATTAGATAAAATCACCTCAATTGTTATTCTGTGCTCCTCAAGATACTGTTTTCGACCTTCTACGCTCCAATCGTTAATTTGCGACAATTCTGTATCACGCATACTTAATAAATCCAGACTTTAGTTGTTGTTGTGCTAAATGATTTTTTAGGAGATTCATTTCATTAGCTGTCAGCTCTACTTGTTCTTTACAAACGACTCTGTTGATTTGGTCTGCAATACCACAAAATCTTAAGCCAGCCCAAGAAGAGGGATGCAAGAATAGTTTTTCAGCTTGTCTTAACTTGTATTCGTTCTGCGTTGTGTTAGTTTTCATCGGTCCTAACATCGCATCCATTTTTTCATGACAACCTAAGGTAACGAAATATGCCGAAAACCCTAGCTCTCTCATTTTGTAAAGTTCGGTTTTAGCACCTTGTTTAACCCACCATCGTTGAGCAGCAAGCAGGGCTTTCGATGGTGACGTACCATTATTCACAAGTTGGTCATAGTGAGATTTGATATGTGCTGTAACAATATCAGGTAAAGCCCACAATGAACCGATTGAGCTAACAGCGCCCCACTCTATCATTCGCATATCGAAACCAAATGCTTCATTAACAGGGATAGAGAAGACACTCAAAGGTATATTACTACCGCTTTGGCAAGCCCAAAACTCAACGCGCTCCATTCCAGCAACTTGGTTAACCAGTTCTACGTCATTCATGTCAAAGTGTTTCGTTTTCAGATAAGGCCGATTAGGAGGTTCATGTGCGCAATGACCATAATAGGATATGACTTCACTGGTACGAACCACTTCAACAAAGTCATCTTTTTGAACATCAGTCATAAGACCTGAAGCGTGCTTGTTCGCTACATTGTGAAAACGTGTTCCACCTCCATTGATGCATCTAGTACCACTGCGCTCGCTAAAGTGCGTTACATGGTTACAAAGATATAAAACTGTTGGAAGCCAATTAATCTCATCAACCAATGTATAAAGTTCTTCACCCTCAATTCCAGTAGCTGCCCACGGTATCTGTGATGCAAAAAAAGAGGTTAACAATCCCAGGCGTTTACAGTCATCGGGTAATATTTCACGCCAGTTTATGAAATCTAGAACCCAAGTTTTAAGGCCATCAGCGTTTCCTTTTACATATGCACCAATATCATTAACTAAGTTTCTTGGTAAGCTAACACTATGACCTGTTACCACTAGTTTTCCAGCATTCATCATAGCGACCAAAATGAGTACGTCGTCATAATTCGACTCAATGTCAATTCTGACCAAAGTCAAATTAGGATTCCTGCATAAGGCTTCTTCAAAGTGCTCAATTTGAACTGAATAGTCACTGTTTCTCCGCTTCAAAAATGCAGGGTCTAGCTCGTCAATTAAACTTTCAATCTTAAGAAAGTCAGTTAAACAGTCATTTGATTTTTGTCGTAGAAATGCAATCGAATCTTTGTCGTCTATCGCACTCTTAAGCACCGCAGGATACAGTGAAGGCTCGTAGAAGTTGGTAGATTCCCTCACTTCTTCCATGATTGAATCTTTCTGTGATCTTTCAAAAACCTCAGTTAGTGCAGCCTCAACATCCTCTTCACTTAAATACTCTAACATCAGCGCAAGTTCGTTCAGATTAAAATAAGTAGCCCCCATCTGAAGTAAATTACTACGTAAAGGCAAACAAACTTTTTTTTCTGGGACTTGCCAATGTTTGTTTGCGCTTTCACAAAAACGTAGAGCACTACAATTTTCAAGTAACCTGAATGTAGCTGTTAAATCTTTCTGTTCCACTAGTATACGAGCAAGTCCTGAACATGTTCTTTGAACTAGAGATGCTAATACATCGGCTTCTGCATCACTCTTGCAAGTTCGCCGAATTTCCATCAATTCATATTGCTTTTTGAATAGCTGTTTTAAGTTTTCAGGTGACGGTTTGGCTTTTGCAGTTCGCAACAAGTAATCAATTTGTTGCTCAGGGCTAGCTATATCGACCTCAGGGTTAATTGTCATAATTTTAATAGGGTCAACTCCGAACCGAGGTGCTATATCTAAAATGGTTTCACATAGTTCTTTGTATTTTGGGGAGTCTGAGAAATGCATCAACCTCGCAAAACTTAGTCCTAGACCTTGTGCTGGAGCCATAGCATTCATAAAAGCTGGCAATTTGTAGTTCAAGTAGCCTAAGTACAATTCAACTGATTTCGCTTGTGACTCACATGCTTTCTGATTAAGTCCTTGATCAAAAAGTACACTAGCTAGATTGAAGTAAATAATTGAAAGTTGACCATCTTTAATCGCCTGAGGAACTTGACTACTCCCCATTAAATCGATTGCTTGAACATGCAATGATTTGGCTTTTTCTAAGCAATCAACATCTTTATCTGGCCAAAGATAATCATGCGCAGCCCTACGATATGTTGCTGCTAATTGCGAGAGACTAGAAGCGTATTTCTCAGGGATACGTCGCCTTTCAGGAGTATCTATCGCACGGTTAAAATACTGAATAGCCTTGTTTAAGTTATGGTAGGTGCCACCTGGTAATTCAATGTGATATGAAAAGTGCAAGACCCCTAAGTCATGGCAAGTTGAAGCTCTCGCTAGTGGCTCCTTAAGAGCGATCTTCAATGCTTTGGACAATAACTTTTCTGCTTTCGCGATAGATTTTGCATCTTTTGTCTTTATGAGTTGCTTTGCAGTTTCAGTGAGATCGAACCATTTACGTGTTATACGGCTACGAAGCTGTAAGTATTGCTTAGTACTGTATTCGATAGCATATGTAGCTTGCAAATTAAAATATGTCATTGAAATTTCGATATTAATATTTTTTAAAAAGTTACTGCTCTCAGCTAAGAGAATTCTCTCAAAGTTACATGCTTGGCCACTGTAACCCACTCATCATATTAACTAAATTGAATAATATCAAAACAACTAATGTTCTGTATGTAACCTTCCAGTATGAGTTTGAACGCACTATATCGGCATTAGTTATGCTTGTTCAAATGGAAAGCCCAGAAGTGTTATGAATAATAACCCTAAATACGAATGGGGCAAAAAAGAGCCAATCTAACGGTCTCACTCTTTTGAATAGGAACAGATTTCTGTTGAGAGAGATTCAGGGTACGGTAGCAGGTTACTGCCACTTATTACTTAGGGTGCTGACCCGTCTTCTTTGCAAACTTTTGCATCACTTCGGCAAATGTTGTTGTTCCACCTTTGGCTTTAACCTGTATTACCTTGTATCTCATTTTTTCTAGCGCTTGGCGCTCTGCCAAAACGGCTTTGTCGCCTTGCTGGCCGCCTTGGGCTGGCTGATGAATGTAACACCCTTCTAATTGACCACCTTTGACCAGTTGGTGGTGTCAAAGCAGACCAGAGCGATCTATTGATTTAATTTTGGTTCAGAGGGGCTTGGTTGCTTGATAATAAATAGCGGTGAATGACACGAATTATTCTGAAATAGATTAAATTGTTTTAATTAACAACTCTGCAATTCGCTTAAAAGACGCAAAACAAGTATCAAAATCATGAGGCTCGGTGCTAAACACCATTGGCGTAACAAAGTCTTGGAAGCGTTGGCGGAAGGCTGGGTTTTCTTCAATTTCTTGCAATCCGAGTTGGAGCTCTTGTTTTGGGTTGGCGACAAACTCTGCATGTTGACTGCCAAAGCGCTCAATATCTTCTTCTAACACTGTTTTAAATAACGGTGTTAGTGCCTCAAGGTCTAGGCTTTCTGCCTGCTCTTCTGTCTTTAAAATGCAGTAAACATCATAGATATGGCGTACTAGTGTGGCATCATCCTTACGCTGTGCATCGCGCTTCACCGACATGGTACGTCGCAACATTGAAATCACTTTTTCGACTAATGTAGCGTGGATAGAAATGCAATCGAAAGCGCTCACTTCTTGTGGTTGTTTATACAGCTCTGCAACCAGTGATTGAATGTTGCGAGGTTCTACATCGAGTAACGGGATTGTTTCCATCAACTCCAGTTTAATGATGGGACGAAGGCATGGTGACTGGCTAAATTGCTGTGGGTATCTGAATTCGAATTCAATATAACGATATTCATCATTTACAGTACGCTCTTCAATCGTAAATAGGTTTGATTGAGTGATGACCTGTTCGATCTCGTTAATGCATATTTTACGAACCGCTTTCTTTTTAGCGCGGCTTAGCTCATTAAACGCTGGTTTGGGGATTAATTTAATGTCTACATCTTCTGACATTCTAAGAATTTTAACGTTTGATTTTGCAAGGGCTGTACCGCCAGAAAAGACCATTTGATGAGAGTTTATCTTCACCTTAGCTAGCTCAGACAATAGCGCAACAACCCAATAGTCTTTTTCAATGATGGCTGGGTTTCCGAGCGCAAGCGCATCGGAAACTTCAAGGAATTGTTGTTTTAGTTTTTCCATATTAACTTGGCGAATTTAACACTCGGTTACCGACAACCAATTTGCGATTAAACTGTTTGGGATTCCATGAGTATTGAACGGATGATGGAATTTGGGTGCTTTCACCGGACAGGCTTTGCAAGGATAGGCTGTCTATTTCAAAATCGACGCCTTTCATCTTTAATATCTCACGCATCAGAGCATCGCTTCCACCGGGGTTAGTGGGCATAGGCTTACCTGTTAAGCTGTTAATCCTTGCCTTGGTGTAGAGACCATAGCCAAGCTTTATTAACTCACCTTGTTTGACCAACTGCCTTAACGCTCGACCAATTTGGTCGTAGCTGGCAAAACCATCAAAGTCTTTGCGCTCAAAAACATAGCGTCTGGAACGCTTTATCTTTTGATAAACACGATCAACTGCTGTCATTTGAACCCCCTAACTTTCGTACGTTTTCGAAGTATAACGCAAGGTTGTAACTTTAGGAATAAATACGGCATATCGAAAAGTGGAAATACGTCATATCAACTAACATTAATTATAATAATATATTGTATTTAAAGGAATATAATAAAACAGAATGATCACGACCTAGTTCTACTTTTCAAGCTGACCTTACTATACCCCCCTCCTTTCAAGATGTTCAGCGCATCCTCTATTTCAACGCCAAAATAGCGAATGCTATTATCCAGCTCTGTGATGTTTCCTTCGATTTCGAGCCTAGTGCAAATTCACCAAATACCCCAAGATTGGAGGGCTTTCCTTTTGAGAGAGTTTAAGAAGAATGTCGCAGTTCAAAACCGCTTATTACTTAGCCTGATGCCCCGTCTTTTTCGCAAGCTTTTGCATCGCTTCGGCAAAGGTTGTTGATCCGCCTTTGGCTTTAACCTGTATTACCTTGTATCCCATTTTTTCTAGCGCTTGGCGCTCTGCCAAAACGGCTTTGTCGTCTTGCTGGCTGCCTTGGGCTGGCTGGTGAATGTAACACCCTTCTAGTTGGCCATCTTCGACCAGTTGGTGGTGTCTCAGTGTATCGATATCAAAATTCATAGTAAGTCTATTATTCTTAGTGAGGTGTGCTGTAGTGGGTTACATTCGCTTTAAAGGCTTAACCACGCTATCAAGCCCTTCAATTTTCAGTGCTAGGCAAAGCTTCAAAAGCTCACCTAATTCGCCTTGTGGCCACCCTTTCTTATCAAACCAGAGTAGGTATTCTTCTGGCAAATCGATTAGTACCCTGCCTGCGTATTTTCCAAATGGCATTTGCATTCGAGCGAGTTTGATTAAATTTTCTTTTTCCAACATATACCCAAATCACCCAAAAAATTATTTCGCAGCAGAATACCAAATCTTTTGAACAAAAGCTGATTCTATCTCAACCTTAGTTATGATAATGATTATCATTTGTGATATAAGGGATGCAATTAAATAATAATCATATTAAGGATTTAAATATGTTTAAAAAATGGTTAATGCCCTCCCTTTTGCTCCTCACCTTTCAGGCATTTGCATCCATTGAAGTTAAAGACGAACTGAGCACGCTAAAACTTGAAAAAGCGCCTGTTCGAGTTGTGGCTCTTGAATTCAGCTTTGTTGATGCGTTAGCTAACCTTGGTGTTTCCCCTGTTGGTGTTGCCGACGATGGCGACGTAAACCGAGTTATAGAGCCAATACGCAATAAAATCTCAGATTGGACGTCGGTAGGCTCTCGCTCTCAACCGAGCTTAGAAGTTATCTCGTCGCTAAAGCCCGATTTAATTATCGCCGATATCGAACGCCATGAAACGATCTATGAAGATCTTAGACGTATTGCGCCAACGCTAATTCTTAAAAGCCGTGGCGAAACCTACGAAGATAACCTCGCTGCGGGTGTAAAAATCGCCGCTGCATTTAATCGCGAAGAAGAAATGAAGTCGCTGGTTGCTGCGCACAGTAAGCGTATGGATGAGGTTGCCAATCGCGTGAACAAAAAAGCGACGGTTATGTTTGCTGTCTCTACATCGAAGGGCGTTTGGATGCACGGCCCTAAAGCTTACGCTGGCGGTGTCGTTTCTCGTTTAGGTCTTAGCTCTCCTATTACAGAAGATGGTGGCAAAGCCTACATCGGCACGACATTAGAAAACCTAGTTAAGCTGAACCCAGACTATTTCCTTGTGGGTGAGTACGGCTCAGAAACCACCGTCGATAAATACAAGCAAAACCCACTTTGGCCATTAATGACATCGGTTAAGAACGATCAATACGTAGAGACAGATGCAAGATTGTGGTCTCTAAACCGTGGAATGATTGCTGCGGAAATTATGGCTTCAGAAATTGAGCACTTGCTAAGACAGTAATGGAAACAACACTTTCAATTACAAAACGTCAGCCCTACCGCTTTCCAGCGATGATCTTAGGGCTCACGTTTTTTCTTATTTGGGGTATGGGCTGGTCGCTGATTAACGCGGCCAGTTTTCCAATGAACTGGGCTGATGTTGCCGATTTCCTACTGGGTAGAGAAGGCAATGTTATCCACCAACATATTATTTATTCCATCCGTTTACCTCGCACTTTAGCCGCAACCTTTGTGGGCGTTGGGCTTGGTGTCGCGGGTTTGTTAATGCAGTCGATCACGCGAAACCCACTCGCCTCCCCTTCTATCTTAGGGGTAAGTGCCGGTGCCGCATTTGCGTTTGCCTTCGCATCTACAGGTTTACTGCCGTGGCTTGAATCCGTCCCTGTTCTGGTTGTTACGTTTGCAGGTGCTGCATTTGCTGGTACGTTGGTGTTCTTCCTTGCTGGGCTTCATACTGCTAGACCACACCCACTTCGTATTATTCTTGCCGGTATCGCACTGAACTTTTTGTTTATCTCTCTTACGCGTGCTGCCGTTATCTTTGCCGACGAAAATGCCTATGGTGTGCTGCATTGGCTAACGGGTTCTGTCGCGAATACGGATTGGGACGACGCGTTGTTAGTGATACCCAGCGTAACCATTGGCTTTTTGGTTTCGGTCTATCTGGCGTTTCAGCTCAACCTGCTCAAACTGGGAGAAGAATTGATGCGCTCGGTTGGCGGTAATCTGTTCCGTGTTCGAACGATAAGCAGCATTGTTGTTGTATTGCTTATTGCATCTAGCGTCAGTGTCGCAGGGCCAATCGCCTTTGTTGGTTTGATTGCTCCGCATCTTGCTCGCTTTTTGGTGGGCTCAGATATTCGATCTCAACTGCCTGTAACGGCGCTTCTGGGTGCAAATCTCGTTATGTATTCTGATATTGCCAGTCGATACCTTTCGCAAGGGCAAGAAACGCCCGTCGGCATTATTACCACAATGATTGGTGCGCTGTTCTTCCTTGGTTTCGTTCGTTTGAAAATGGGAGAGATCCGATGATTCGTTGGTATCACTGGACTGCGTTGCTCGGTTTTATTTGGGTAGGATTCGCGACATGGCACGTTAGCGCAGGCGCGGTTGTTATTCCATGGGATCAAATATTCTCGACATTATTTGGGCAGTCCACCGAGCATGAGTTTGTGTTGTACGGATACAGAATGCCGAGAATGTTAGTGGCAAGTTTAGTTGGAGGAGCGTTAGCGCTCTCTGGTTTGCTGGTTCAAGGCGTCGTGAGAAACCCATTAGCCTCGCCCGATATTCTTGGCGTAACGTCTGGTGCCAGTTTCGCGGTTGTTGTTGCCAATATATTTTTTAACGACATGCCCATCCATTGGTTGCCTGTTGTCGCGCTCACGGGCGGAGCCGTGTCTACGCTTATTTTGTTGTTACTCGCGAAAGGCTTGCTAGATAGACCCGCCTCTTTTGCCTTGGTCGGCATTGCGCTTGCTGCTGTTTTTTCTGCTGGTATCGATTTCCTTTTGGTGAGTTTCCCATTGGAAATCAATACCTCAATGGTTTGGCTAACTGGCTCTGTATGGGGACGAAATTGGACTCACGTGCCGACATTGGTTCTTTGGTTACTCTGTTTAGTGCCTTTTGCGGTTTACCTCGCTTATAAACTGGATCTACTCAGCCTAGGCGACGACACGGCCCACAGTTTGGGTGTAGCGGTGCCATTCACTCGGTTATTTGCTTTGGTGGTCTCCATTGCGCTGGCGTGTGTGGCCGTTTCTATTTGTGGCAACATTGGCTTTATCGGTTTGGTTGCACCACACGCGGCACGAATGATGGTTAGAGGAAGCCACCTTGTACTCATTCCGGCAACCATTCTTATTGGGGCGGTTTTACTACTCAGCGCCGACCTGTTTGCTCGAATATTAATGCCACCTATCGAGCTTCCCGCTGGTGTGCTCACTGCCTTCATTGGCGCCCCCTACTTCATCTATTTACTCAGCCGTTACAAACATTGGTAATTTATGAATCAATCTACTGCGTTCCGCGTAAACAACCTGGAATTAAAATACCAACAAAACATCATTATCGAGTCACTCAGCACCTCTATTCAAAAAGGAAAAATGACGGCGCTGATTGGCCCAAATGGCTGTGGTAAATCGACCTTTTTAAAATCACTTGTTCGGTTACTTAAGCCTTCTAAAGGGGATGTTTTTCTTTATGGCGACAAACCAGTTCAAGGTTTTAAGGATAAAGAATACGCCGCTCAGGTTTCTCTCCTACCCCAAACTCCAATTATTCCTGAAGGCATTACAGTAAAAGAGTTAGTGGGATATGGCCGCGCTCCTTATCTCAACGCCATGGGGAGGCTTTCAGTCGCAGACAAGCAAGCGGTAGATGAGGCAATGGAAACCACAGGCGTAACCGAATTGGCAACGAGAAGGGTTGATGAACTTTCAGGAGGTCAACGACAGCGAGTTTGGATTGCCATGGTATTGGCACAAAATACGGATATCATTTTGCTTGATGAACCGACGACGTATCTGGACTTGTCACACCAATACGAGCTACTCGACTTAATGGAAAGGCTTGTAAAACAAGGAAAAACCGTTGTTGTGGTACTTCACGATCTTAGCCAAGCGTGCCGTTATGCCGATGAACTCATCATTCTAAAAGCGGGCGATTTGTACGCCCAAGGCTCGCCTAACACCGTGTTTACTGAAAGTATGCTTAGCGAGGTATTCAACCTAAACGCGCGTATTATTCAAGATCCAGAAACACAAACGCCAATGGCGATTCCAAGAGCAACTAAGCCGATAGAAGAGCCAGCCTAACCTTACAAGCTCCCTATACCCAAGCATCTTTAGGTGACTTGGGCATAGGTGACGGACAGAATTACGAGATAAGATCGTCGAAACGTGGGTTGCCGCGTAAGGGTTCGAAATCTTTTTCTTCATAGATATGATCCCGAACTGATGGGCTGGATTGAATGGCTTTTTCCAAGTCTTCTATCGCTTGCTCTTCTGCACCTAAACGAGAATACGCACAGGCTCGTTGATACAGTGCTGGACCATTTAATTCGTCCAAATCCAAAACGCGATTACATAAGCTTAATGCCCAGTGGTATTCACGAATTTCCATTGCAGCATCGGCTTTGTATGTCATGGCTTCTAAATCGCCGGGGCGAATACGCAATATTTCATCATAAACCTCCATTCTTTGCTCTGGCGTCGGCATGCTTTGTGCCCTTAGCCACAAGTTGTGGATCTCGTTTATCACTTCTATATCTTTGTTATTCTGACTAATAATGCGCGTCTTGCGTTTTAAGTCTCTTTCAAGTTCAAGGAATTTCTTCTCATACTCCAGCGCGATATCGTCCAAGCGCTTATCGGCCATTTCTTGGGTGTTGTTTTTAAACTCCCTAAGCGATTGCCAACCCACAAGCGCAATAAGCGAAGCAACACCCGCAATGATGTAGAAGAAATACGTTACGGTGACATTTGCGTAATTCAACGACTTGTCGGCTACTTGCAACTCTCTTTCGGTAAACTGAACAGTGAGTCTTTTTTCTAGCGATTGCTGTTCTGATCTTAGCGCTTTCAATTCATCCAAAATATAGCGCTCCATTAATGGCCTATCTAACAGATCGGATTCGGAGTACTTCTGGGGAGTTTCTGCACTGGCAAAACCTGACAACATAACAGTGAGCAGGAGCAAAAAACGCATTTGCATGGCTGGCCTATTGATAAAATAAATATGTATTTTATTAACTCTAGCAATACCAGTAACTGATTCAAAGAATGGAAATAACGTGTGTGTTTAATGATGTGAGCTAACGCTACAAAATAACGCTTAATCAATAGGGTCTGAGTTTTTTAACGATGGGAGGTTCTTTAGGGGAAAACTACAAAGTAAGAGAAAACAAGAAAATGGAGGCGCCTCCCGGAGTCGAACCGAGGTCCACGGATTTGCAATCCGCTGCATAGCCACTCTGCCAAGGCGCCATTTTCTAATTTGAAGAACGTGTTCTGAATGAACAGTTCAACAGGGTAAAACGAAATATTGATGGTGCCCCGGCTGGAATTGATGGTCCGACATTTCGGCCGGTCAGTTCGAGCGCTGAGATTATGAATCTCAATAACAGTTCACTAAAAATATCATATTGATGGTGCCCCGGGCCGGACTTGAACCGGCACAGCGCGAACGCCGAGGGATTTTAAATCCCTTGTGTCTACCAATTCCACCACCAGGGCAACGCAATATTCTTGCGATGCTGTTTACTGAAGAAGTAAGACACCATCATAGAAACGATTTAACTGTTTCTATTTTTCAGCACCTTAAGCGCTGAAGACGAGGTGTACTTTATCGTAATTCTGTTTTCAGTCAACGGTAAATTTGAAATTCCTGTTTGTTCGGTCAGATTCTATCCAAGTCGTATACAGAAAAACCGAAAAGACCAGTTACAAGGTTGTTGTAACTGGCCGATGTTTAATAATAGCAACCACTAAACTTCGTAGAAATCATGTAAACCACATTAAAAATGTAACTCAATTAAATGGGGCTATTTTCAATTTGATGCAGGAAACTCTTCAATATTTTCTGGCTTTCAGCCAACTCCGCTGCTTTCTTATCCGAAATTCGAATTTGTTCTCGCAACAATAACCTCAGTTCGTCACAAGGTTCAAAAACGGGTTCATCACCACGGATACAAGGCAAAAATTGCAGAATGGTATTCAAATTCATACCAGCACTGCTTAAAAGTTTGATCCTTGCAATTGTGCGGATTTCTTTCAAATCAAAGTCACGATACCCAGCATGAGTTCGATTAGGTTTAAGCAATCCATGTTCTTCGTAATAACGCAGCATTCGGATACTTACTCCTGTTTGCTTGGATAATTCACCAATCTTCACATTTCCTCCTTGACCCTCACACTACTGTGAGGGTTTATGCTAATCGCTCTAAAACATTAGTTCAATTAGGACCTTACATCATGACAAAACACATAATCGCTGAACAAACTCTAATGAACGAGCAATCAGTACCAAGTTCTGAAATAACAAGGTTGGCATTTTCTGGCTTTGCACATTTTACGGCACTTCAAGTCCGCAACAGAATGGTTAAAGCATTGGACTTGCATTTGAATCGATTGCATAAGGCTTCAATCGAACTTTTTGGAAAAACAGTACCAGATAGGCTTATACGCTCTTACGTTCGAACTGCGATAGAGAATGGACCTGCGGATCAATCACTCACCATCACGGTGTATTCAGTGGAAGGAGAATTTACAACAGACAGTATGGATGTTCTACCTAAGGTGCTCATTCGCACGGGTTCACCTTCGAACGGTCCCAGCGGTCCACTTCGATTGGCAACGGTGAATTATGAAAGACCGCTCGCTGAAATTAAACATGTGGGAGAAATAGCAAAAACGTATTATTTACACCAAGCTACACGGCGCGGATTTGATGATGCCATTTTTATAAACAAGTATGGTCATTTGAGTGAAGGGACGATTTGGAATCTCGTTTTTTGGGATGGTGAAACCGTTATTTGGCCACAAGCCGACATGTTAAAAGGGACGATGATGCAGATGATTCAAAGGCAACTCGAACTGCTTAAAATTCCACAACGTAGCGAAACAATAACGCTTGAACGCTTACAGCAGCTCGATGGTGCCGCAGTGATGAACTCTTGGACTTCAGGTATCGCTGTTTCTATGATTGAAACCAAAAGGTTCAGTCAATCAGAATCACTCATTTCACTTCTACAAAAAGCGTATAGTGCTGAGCCCAGTGAAAATTGTTAACACCACTTCAGTTTGTGGTGAAGCTGGGTGACTTCCCCGACAACGATCAACGATGGGCTTTCTGCTTGCTTTGCTACGCTAGGGAGTTCTTTTAATGAACATACCCACACTTTTTGATCTCTCGTGGTGCCTTTTTGGATGATAGCGCACGACGTATCTTCTGAAAGCCCATGAGTGATCAGATTGTTCGCGATATTGCCGCTTTGCTTTAAGCCCATATAAAACACCAACGTATTGTTGGATTGGGTAAGTGAATCCCACTGAATTTCTTGGCCGTCCTTTTGAATGTGACCCGTAATAAACTGAACGCTCTGAGCGTAGTCTCGATGAGTGAGTGGTATACCCGCGTAACTGGTTGCGCCAGCAGCAGCGGTAATACCCGGAACCACTTCAAAAGAAACGTCATTTTCTGCCAGTGTTTCAAGCTCTTCTCCACCGCGACCAAAAATGAACGAGTCGCCGCCTTTTAAGCGAACCACGCGTTTTCCTTCATTCGCTTTATCCACTAGGATTTGGTTGATTTGATCCTGAGGCACACAGTGGTAATCCAGCTTTTTACCTACGTAAATCATTTCTGCATTTTCATTTGCTAACGCTAATATCTCCTTTGATACCAAGCGGTCATACACCACCACTTCCGCTTGCTGAATAACACGATACCCTTTCATTGTGAGTAAATCTGGATCGCCGGGACCTGCACCAACCAACGAAACAAATCCGTTTTCTGCAGAAACACGTTTTTTATCAGACAACTCAGCTGTTTTTTCAGCGATAACCGTTTTTTCAGCAATAGCAATTGGAGAAGAAGACATAGGCAGCTCTATTGATGACATCAGAAAAAGAAAAAAGAGAAAAGAAAATGAGCCCCTCGTAAGGAGCTCAATGATGGTTTATTTAGCGTTGCGAGCTGGAAGTGTTTTCGCGTGAGTCACGTAAAGGCTCATACCCGTGATAAGAAGACCACCGACTAAGTTCCCCAAGGTCACTGGAATTTGGTTCCATACTAACCAATCCGTAATGGTGAACTCTGCACCAAGCATCATGCCAAGTGGGAATAGGTACATATTTACTACAGCGTGTTCGAATACTAGGCCAAAGAAAATGAAAATTGGGAACCACATTGCCAGAACTTTACCGCTCACGGATTTAGAAACCATCGCCCCAACAACGCCTAGCGATACCATCCAGTTACACAGAATGCCTTTAACAAAAACGGTGATCCAGCCATCCATACCATGTTCTGCAAAGCCAAGAGTACGAGAGGTCGATGCTTTGATAAACGCTTGCCCCACTGCTCCAGGATCCATGCTGAAGTTCATTGTGAAGGTAAGTGCAACAAGGAAAGCAACAGACAAAGCGCCAATTAGGTTACCTAAGCCGACAAGCAACCAGTTACGCAGTATACCCGCTTTGGTTACGCCTGGGCGTTTCTCGAATAATGCCAACGGTGCCAAAGCAAATACGCCCGTCAGCAAATCAAAACCCATTAAGTTTAAGATACAAAAACCGACGGGGAACACCAACGCGCCAACAATTGGAATACCCGTTTGTACTGCAGCGGTAATCGCTACGGCAACGGCAATTGCCAATACAGCGCCAGCCATGATCCCGCGAATAAGCGTATCACGCGTAGACATGAACACTTTGCTTTCGCCAGCATCAATCATAGTTTGAACGAATTCAGCAGGTTTTACGTAAGACATAATCGACCTTATTCCCTAAGAAAGTTAAAAATTAAAATTGAATAGACAAAGGCTCCCCGCACTTCCTCGCTCTCTTACCGTGCTGGAGAGCGGGAAACCTTTTTGCTATTAAATTTCTGTAGGCTTGAATCCCGTTTGGATTCTGGAAGCGCGACGCAGTTTAAGCGGAAATTTCAACAATGCCACTATTAACTCGCGCTTGATAAGATTTCACGTTAAAACGCTCATCTTCCATACAAACACCTGTCGCTAGGTTGAAGTGTTGCTTCTTGAGAGGGCTTGCTACCCATAACTCCCCTTTATGCTCCCCTATCAAACCACGTGACAACACATTAGATTGCGCGAAAGGGTCGGTATTGCTGATGGCAAATACTGCCTCTTCTTCTGTAGGGCGAAAAACCGCCACTTGCTGCCCGCTCACTAATGCACAAACGCCTGTGCCGGGTACGATGTCGTTGATGTCGCAAATTTGTTCAAACATTTGAGCTTTACCTTTCGTCATGATTACCCCTCCAGTTCCACATGCAAGATGTCGCCTTTCGCATCGGGATGTTTTTCAGTAAACGTTGCAGGTCGATGTTGCTCACGCTCTGGGACAAACAATACGTTGTCATCTCGCTTATCGGAGTTAATGAAATGAGAGAAACGCTTAAGTTGATTTTCGTCATTAATCGTATCCGTCCATTCGCAACGGAATTCCGAAACCAACTTGGCAATGTCTGCTTCTAACTGGTCGTTAAGACCTAGCTTGTCATCGACAATAACTTCTCTTAGGTAATCCACACCACCTTCTAGATTGTCTAGCCACACAGAGGTACGCTGAAGCGGCGCAGACGTTCGAATGTAGAACATCATGAATCGGTCGATGTAACGGATCAGCGTCTCTTCATCTAAGTCCATGGCGAGTAGGTCTGCGTGTCTTGGCTTCATACCGCCATTACCACACACATACATGTTCCAACCAGCATCCGTCGCGATGATACCCAAGTCTTTACCTTGTGCTTCTGCACATTCACGGGTACACCCTGACACACCAAACTTCATTTTGTGTGGAGTACGAATGCCTTTGTAGCGATTTTCGATACGCGAACCTAAACCGACAGAATCCTGTACACCATAGCGACACCATGTCGAGCCCACACACGTTTTCGCCATGCGGAGTGCTTTCGCATACGCCTGACCTGTTTCAAAACCGGCGTTAATCAGCTTGCGCCAGATCTCGGGAAGATCGTCTTTTTGTGCACCAAACAAACCGATACGCTGCGCACCTGTCACTTTGGTGTATAAGTTGTATTCTTCGCCTACCTGAGCCAGCGCCGCTAGTGCTTTTGGTGTGACTTCACCACCCGCCATTCTAGGAATAACCGAGTAAGTACCGTCTTTTTGGATGTTTCCAAGGAAGTTGTCGTTGGTATCGTGCAATTTGACCAATTGCGGTTTAAGAATGTGTTCTCCCCAGCACGATGCCAAGATAGAACCCACCGCAGGTTTACACACTTCACAGCCGTACCCTTTGCCGTGTTTTTCTAGTAATTCGTCGTACGTTTTAATTTCTTCAATGCGAATCAAGTGGAAGAGTTCTTGGCGTGAATAAGCAAAGTGTTCACAAATATCACTTTTCACTTCAATGCCAGATTTCGCCAGTTCCGCGTTTAGAACGGAAGTAACCAGCGGAATACAACCCCCACACCCTGTTCCTGCACCCGTAACGGCTTTGATGTCCGCCAGAGTGTGATGCCCTTCTGCAACTGCCGTGGCAATTTTGCCTTTGGTCACATCGAAACAAGAACAGATAACCGCCGTTTCAGGCAATGAATCTGCGCCTAAAGAGGGTTTTTCTGCCCCTGCATGAGCAGGAAGAATTAATGTATCTGGGTGTTCAGGTAGGTCAATTTCATTCAGTTTCAGCTGAAGTAGATCACCATAGTCAGATGTGTCGCCAACGAGCACAGCACCTAGCAGCTTTTT
This sequence comes from Vibrio sp. vnigr-6D03, assembly GCF_002835515.1. Taxonomy (NCBI): domain Bacteria; kingdom Pseudomonadati; phylum Pseudomonadota; class Gammaproteobacteria; order Vibrionales; family Vibrionaceae; genus Vibrio; species Vibrio sp. vnigr-6D03. Next base: position 50,926 of record NZ_PIZL01000026.1, on the reverse strand, counting down.
GCCGTCTTCTGAAACGGTAATACGCTTGTATACTTCGTCTTCTTCGTTTTGGTAAACGTAGCTTTTCGAACCCGGTGTACGCCCGTTAGCATCGCCAATGGAGCCCACTTTCACGCCCAACAGTTTAAGCTTGGCGCTCATGTCAGCACCTTCAAACTGGCTTTCGTTACCCAATAAGTGATCGACAGCGACGGTTGCCATTTTGTAACCCGGAGCTACTAGACCGTAGAAAGTCTGATTCCAAGAAGCACATTCGCCTATTGCGTAAATGTTTTGGTCGGTTGTTTGGCAGCGGTCATTGATTTCGATACCACCACGCGGCGCTACGCCTAACCCCATTTGACGGGCAAGTTTGTCTTGCGGGCGGATACCTGCGGAGAACACAATAAAATCGGTTTCTAGTTCAGTGTCGTCGGCAAAACGCATTACGTTGCGAGCGTCGACGCCTTCTGGTGCAATTTCTTGGGTGTTTTTACTGGTATGTACTCGAACGCCCATCCGTTCGATTTTGTTACGCAGCTGTAATCCGCCTTGTAAATCAAGTTGCTCCGCCATTAGAACAGGGGCAAATTCCACTACATGCGTTTCAACGCCTAGAGCTTTTAGTGCACCTGCCGCTTCTAAGCCAAGTAAACCACCGCCGATAACCACACCACTTTTGCTTTTCTTAGCACAAGCTTCGATTTCTTTTAGATCTTCAATGGTGCGGTAAACAAAGCAATCTTTATTTTCGTTACCTTTAATTGGTGGAACAAACGGAAAAGAACCAGTAGCAAGAACCAACTTGTCGTATTGGATTTCGCGACCGGTGCTTGAATACACCATTTGTTTTTCACGGTTAACGTTGATAACTCGCTCACCGATCAGCATGTTAATACCGTGTTTTTCGTAGAAGCCTTCTTTTACTAACGAAAGCTCGTCCGCAGTATGGTGAGAGAAATAAGACGATAAGTGGACTCGGTCGTAAGCGACGCGGGGTTCTTCACAAAACACAGTAATGTCTAATTCAGACACGTCCGTTTTGTCGACTAAATCTTCGATATAGCGATGGCCGACCATGCCATTCCCTATTACGACTAGCTTCAACTTGCTCATAAGACTTCCTGACGGTTTTTATTCTTAACTGAGCTTATTCTTAATTGTGAACGAATATGAAGACATGATGTAAATCAATTACGATTTCAAACTACCCTAAAGTGGTAGATCAAACGGATAAAGATCCATCAATCTAATTGAAATATCACTCTACAACCTTTAACAACAACGTGTTAAGACCAACATTTAACCAATCATCAATGTGTAACAATATTTCATTTAAATAACTAATTTACGTATATATCAATTAATAAACTGACAATTAGTGTAATTATGCAAGACTACTTACTAGGGGCTGTTGTTCTTTTTTCGAATGCGCAGACCCATTCGAGCCAATTTGAGCGCCTCGGAAAACCTCCAATTGTGATGGTTGAGCTCGTGTATTTCTTCCCTAATAAACTCGATACCATAAGGTTTAAACTTTGAATTAGAAGCCCAGTAAGTGTCTTGTTAGTCGAGCAACACACTACTGAGCTAAATTTTGAAGGCGTTAGAGTCTGCGCGTCCTAGTCGTGAACGTCAGAATCCAACGAATCGGAGTATTCAAGCCAAAGTGCGTTAATAATGCCAAACGCTGCCGCAAGCAGTAGCCCCAAAATCCATACGAAATACCACATACTTTCTCTCCTAGTACAACGACCGACTGTTATTTTCGACAAATTGGGTATCCAATCGACCAAACATTTTGTAGTAACTCCATGCTGTATAACAAAGAATGGTAGGCACCATAACGAACGCCACAATGGTCATCGCATTCAATGTAAGTTCGCTTGATGTTGAATCCAATAACGTTAAGCTGTGATTAGGGCTGTGGCTGGAAGGAATGATAAAGGGAAACATCGTACAACCGGCTGTTGCGATGATGGCGGCATTGGCAAGGCTGCTAAACAAAAACGCCCAGCCATTTTTAGAAAAGCCAGACATAATGCTCGCAAGTAAGGGTAAAGCAATACCTAAGATAGGCGCTATCCAAAACGCTGGGTACAAAACATAATTTTTGAACCATAACCCTTCGCCTTGAACCACTGATTTTATTAATGGGTTTGAATCTGCATTTACACCTAGCTGCCCCGCTATTTCGTAGCCGTTAACCTTTGTTAACATCCAGCCTCCAGCAACAAAACACAGCGCCAAAACGACGCCAACCCATTTGGAGATCGTGTTGGCTCGTGTATACACTTCCCCAGCGGTTTTCATCGATAACCACGCGGAGCCTTGCATCAGCGCCATTAGGATGCCAACAACACCACACAATAAGGCAAACGGGTTAAGCAATTCGAAAAAAGTCCCGTGATAACTCGGCATAAGAAGGGCGTTCAATTGAAATGGAATACCTTGGATAAGGTTGCCAAACGCGACACCAAACATAATGGGAGGGACAGTGCCCGAGAAACAAATGGCGATATCGCAGTTACGACGCCAAGTATCACTTTCAATTTTTGCGCGATACTCCAATGCTAAAGGGCGAAACCACAGTGCAATTAATGTGATGTACATCGCTACGTAAAAGCTCGAAAAGGACGTGGCGTAAACCAAGGGCCAAGCCGCAAATAGCGCGCCACCTGCGGTAATAAGCCAAACTTGATTACCGTCCCAATGTGGGGCAATAGAGTTAATCATTACTCGGCGTTCATTATTCGTGCGCCCAACAAGTGGCAATAGTGCTCCTACCCCCATATCAAAACCGTCGGTGATCATAAAACCGATGAGCAAAACACCAATTAATGCCCACCAAATGAGTCGAAGCGTATCGTAATCAAACATCTTTATTCTCCTTTACGCCATCACTTGCTTAGAAATGTGGGCTTGAACATCTTCTTGCTGGTTTTCATAGTGATATCGCCCTGTCTTTAAGCTGCTTGGTCCTTTTCGTGCCACCTTCACCATCAAATAGGCTTCAACAATCATAAATACGGTATACAGCGCGAGTATCACAGCTAAAGAGAAGATCAAATCCGAAATAGGTAAGGCAGAGGCCGCCACATCAACAGGAAGAATCTCGCCAACTGCCCAAGGTTGTCGGCCATATTCCGCAACAAACCAGCCTGCTTCAATTGCTACCCATGGCAGTGGAATACTGAACAACGCCGCTTTCAATACCCAAGGCTTTTGAGTGATTTTTTGACGGCAGGTTTGCAAGAAAGCCATGCCAAAAACAAACAACATAATGAATCCACACCCAACCATAATTCTGAATGACCAAAACAGTGGCCAAACCGTTGGAATCGAGTCGTCGGCTGCAAGTTGTATCTGCTCTTCACTGGCGTCGGACACCCTGTCGGTGTAGCGCTTAAGGAGCAACCCGTACCCTAAATCTCGTTTCAGCGCATCAAACTGTTCTAGCGAATGCTCTGTTTGATCGCCTGCCCTGAGTTTTTCAAGTAACTCATAAGCCAGCATGCCATTGCGGATACGTTCGACATGCTCTTCACGTAAATCAATGAGCCCCGTTACTTGTTCTGTCAGTGAACGTGTTGTGATGAGCCCCATAACGTATGGAATTTTAATCGCGTAGTCGTTACGCATATTTTCTTGATCTGGAATACCGACTAAAGTAAACGCAGCGGGTGCAGGTTCCGTGTGCCATTCCGCTTCTATCGCGGCAAGCTTTACTTTCTGAACATCGCCCAATTCATATCCGGATTCATCACCCAAAATGATCACTGAAACGATAGAAGCCATACCAAATGAGGCAGCGATGGCAAAAGAGCGACGCGCAAACGCCACATCCCTTCCCTTTAACAAGTAGTACGCACTGATGCCAAGAATAAACATTGCACCGCAGGTATAGGAGGAAGCGACGGTATGCACAAATTTCACCTGCGCCACTGGATTTAGTACCACTTCGGCAAAACTCACCATCTCCATTCTCATGGTGGTGTAGTTAAATTCTGAACCAACAGGGTTTTGCATCCACCCGTTTGCAACCAATATCCATAATGCTGAAAAGCTAGACCCTAAAGCCACCAGCCAAGTCGCAACCAGATGCTGACGTTTGCTTAGCCTATCCCAGCCAAAAAAGAACAACCCGACGAATGTAGATTCTAGAAAGAAGGCGACTAAAGCTTCAATCGCCAGAGGTGCGCCAAATATGTCACCGACATAGTGTGAGTAATAAGACCAGTTAGTACCAAATTGAAACTCCATGGTTAGCCCCGTTGAAACACCCAGCGCAAAGTTGATTCCAAAGAGTTTTCCCCAGAACTGAGTCATGTCTTTGTAGATAACTTTTCCGGTCATCACATAAACGGATTCCATAATGGCGAGCAGGCAAGACATACCAACGGTAAGCGGTACAAATAGGAAGTGAAACATCGCAGTTAAGGCGAACTGCAAACGCGATAGCTCTATAACATCAAACATTAAAGCTCCAAAACATCAGCTAACATTTTACCGAGCCAACTTGGTTGCTTTAAAAGACGATTAGAATTGGAAAGCTCGCAAATCGACGCTCGATTTCACGGGCTATTCCAACATAAGGGAGGATTCTCTAACTAGAACAGATTACGGAACAAAAAATAGAACAGTTTGCTGGGCAATAAAGGGAGTAGGAACGTATTCACACCGACTCACTATCCACTCGCAGAGTCCGATAATGCCTGAATCAAAACACCCAGTTGAGTGACTGCCGCCAGAACCCTATCGTCACATGGATACGATGTGTTGATTCTTAGGTGGTGACAGAATAATTTGTCGCTACTGAAAATGATCCCGGGAGCGATCGAAATATTGGCTTTCAAAGCGGCTTCATACATTGTTTCTACATTCACTTTCTGCTCTAGTTCAACCCAAACAAAATACCCACCATCGGACGCTACAACCTTCGCGCTCTTAGGAAGAGATTCAGTTAAACTTTTGATATACGCTTTTTTGCGCTCGTTGAGTATTTTACGCAACTTTTTTAGATGATTGTCGTAGTTGTAGAAGGTCAAATAATGAGAGAGCGCCAATTGAATAGGAATACTGGTGGATAACGTTGATAGATGCTGTAAACGTTGAATGGAAAGTGCCCGATCCCCAGCAACCACCCAACCGATTCTAAACCCCGGAGATAAGGATTTGGAAAACGAACCACACAGCATTATTTGATTGGATTCATCATACGCTTTGGCGGGTAATGGTGCAGTTGTCCCGCTGTAAAGTTCGCCATAAACATCATCTTCAATCATTGGGACCTGATATCGGGCAACGAGAGTCGCGAGATCTCTCTTTTTCTCTTCAGAAAGGCTAAAACCCACGGGGTTTTGAGCGTGTGTCATAAACCAACACGCTTTAATATCCATGGTGGCAAGCGCAGATTCCAAAGCCCCTAAATCAAGACCATTCACCGCATCTGTAGGGATTTCAACAGCGGTTAAATTTAACCTTTCAATGGCTTGTAACGCGCCATAAAACGCTGGATATTCGATGGCAACCAGATCGCCTGGCTCTGTGCACGATTGTAAACTTAAGCTAAGCGCTTCCATTGCACCCGAGGTAATTACAATATCGTCGGGTAATACATTCACCCCCCGATGCTGATATCGCTGGGCAATTTGCCTGCGTAAAGATTCGCTCCCCGGCGGTAGGTTGGTTAGCATGCTATTACTTGGCATTTGCCTGCTGGCGCTGGCAAGGCTTCGGGATAATGCTTGGTGTGGAAACAGTGCTGGATCGGGAAAGGCAGAACTGAGCGGAATAATACTTGGGTCTTTTGCCCTCTGTACCACATCGTACAAAAGATCACTGATTTTAACAGGAAAAGGCTGAAGCTTTTTACGTTCATTTTGGCTTTGAACTTCTACCGTTCTTCTAGGCAAAACAAAGTAACCAGATTTCGGTTTCGATTTTACATAACCTTGATTTTCAAGTAGCTGATAGGCCTGTAAAACCGTTTCAATACTCAAACCATAGCGTTTACACGTTTCTCGTATTGAAGGAATTTTTTCACCGCTCTGCCAGATTTTATGCTCGATTTGCTTCTTCAGCTCATGAGCGAGTTTTTGCGGTTTCTTCATGCCGTTAATTCCTTACAGTACTCAAATAACGTCAAAGTGAAGAAAATATAATAGTCTCATAGGGTTAATACAAGTCTATCGAACACCTGCTAGCTATATATGTCAAAAGTGCGGGATGACTGAAAGACCGACTAACTTGAGTGCTCCAATAACCATTGCGATCACAGTGAGTGACATTGTCACATGTGTGTTAATTTGATCTCTCCCCTAATGTCTAAGCAAAATTCTAACGAGCACACAATTTGGGACTTTTTACCCATACAGATGTTGACGACCTTTCAGGTATAAATCTCAGGCATCTTTACTTATACATTTATGAATATAACTTTTTGCATTCACCAACAATAAAAGACCTACCCTATGCAAAAAATAACGAAAATAACCATCGCGGCTTTGGCTAGCCTCGCCGTACCTCAATTCGCTTCCGCAGAAGCTATTCTCCATGCGTTTAACTGGAAATACTCCGATGTAACCGCAAAGGCAGAACAAATTGCACAGGCGGGTTATAAGAAGGTTTTAATCTCTCCGGCTATGAAATCACGTGGAGATCAGTGGTGGGCTCGCTACCAACCTCTTGATTTTCGCGTAATTGACTCACCTATTGGAAACAAACAAGACCTCCAAGCAATGATTGATGCTCTTAACCGTCATCAGGTAGCGGTTTACGCCGATGTTGTTATGAATCACATGGCGAACGAGTCATTAAAAATCGATGGGCTGAACTATCCCGGTAGTGACGTTTTGCAAGACTATGCATCACGATCCGCCTACTATCAAAATCAAACCTTGTTTGGCAATCTAAGCGATAACCAGTACTCCTCCTCCGACTTTCACCCAGCTGGGTGTATCACCGATTGGAATAACCCAGGTCACGTTCAGTACTGGCGCTTGTGTGGTGGGAACGGTGACACAGGCTTACCCGATTTGACACCTAATCACTGGGTTGTGAATCAACAACGTCAGTACTTGCAAGCGTTGAAAAACATGGGGATCAAAGGCTTTCGGGTTGATGCCGTTAAGCACATGAGTCCACTTCACATAAACCAAATATTCACCCCTGAAATTACGGCAGATATGCACATTTTCGGCGAAGTCATAACCGATGGCGGCAGAGGAAATGCAGGTTACGATGGGTTTTTAGCCCCCTACCTGAACGATACCAATCACTCGGCATACGATTTCCCCCTATTTGCTTCGATACGCAGAGCGTTTTCGTTTAATGGCAGCATGAACTTGCTGCACGATCCGCTCGCATACGGACAAGCGTTGGAAGGGGCACGAGCCATCACCTTTACCGTAACTCACGATATTCCGAACAACGACGGATTTCGCCATCAAATAATGGATCCAAAGGATGAAGAACTCGCGTATGCCTACGTATTAGGAAGAGACGGTGGAACACCACTTATCTACAGTGATGAGTTGCCTGATCATGAGGACAGAGACAATGGTCGCTGGGAGAACGTGTGGAACAATAACACCATGAAGAACATGTTGCGTTTTCATAATGCAATGCAAGGACAATCAATGACCATGCTGCATAGCGATACGTGCTCGTTGCTGTTTAAGCGTGGAAAAGTGGGTGTGGTTGGCATTAATAAATGTGGCGAGTCTCGTAATGTGACTGTCGATACATACCAGCATGAATTTAATTGGTACATGCCCTACACCGATACGTTATCGGGTGCTCAGACGACGGTAGATTCTCGTTACCACACATTTGAGCTGCCTGCTCGCAGTGCGAGAATGTATAAGCTTTAAATCAGGGTAGTAACGTATATAGGAACAGAAGAATAAATAATGGAGGCGCCTCCCGGAGTCGAACCGAGGTCCACGGATTTGCAATCCGCTGCATAGCCACTCTGCCAAGGCGCCATTTTCTGTTTTTTATGCGGTTTTTTGATAACGGATAAATCGGATCAGCTCGAGAGCGAGATATTGAATCTCGATACCATTTTTACTATCAAAATTAAATGATGGTGCCTCGGGCCGGAATTGATGGTCCGACATTTCGGCCTGTCAGCGCAAGGGCGAGATGTTGAATCTCAATACCATTTTGCTATCAAAATTAAATGATGGTGCCCCGGGCCGGAATTGATGGTCCGACATTTCGGCCGGTCAGCTCGAGAGTGAGATATTAAATCTCAATACCATTTTGCTATCAAAATTAAAAGCGATGGTGCCCCGGGCTGGAATTGATGGTCCGACATTTCGGCCGGTCAGCGCGAGGGCGAGATGTTGAATCTCAATACCATTTTGCTATCAAAATTAAATGATGGTGCCCCGGGCCGGACTTGAACCGGCACAGCGCGAACGCCGAGGGATTTTAAATCCCTTGTGTCTACCAATTCCACCACCAGGGCACGCAAACTTGTTGCGATGCTGCTAACTGAAGAGTTAAGACACCATCAAGATATCGTAATGTTTACCATATCTTTCAATTTGAATGGAGGCGCCTCCCGGAGTCGAACCGAGGTCCACGGATTTGCAATCCGCTGCATAGCCACTCTGCCAAGGCGCCAATTGAATCGCTGAAGCCTTCGGCTCCGTTGCGTTCGATGCACACTTTACGGATTCATCATCAGGAGTCAAACAAAAATTGATGTTTTTCATTCGGTTGCTGATTAATAAAGCAAAGCGATGAGGGTTTGATCTCTATTTGCCCAAAAATCGTAAAGGCGCGACCTATTACCACTTCTTAAACATTCGCCCCACTAAATTGGGGTGATAAGACCAACAATGATCGAACATCGACATCAACTGCGGATTGCCATATTTAGATAAGCTAATGGCATGGAAGCGATTTGATTTTTCTTTTAACTGATTTACTTTTTCTAAAATATGCTCTGGCTGCTTAGGAGCGATGAAATCGGAAATAACCACCAGATCCGCATTGCGGTATTTATCGGTAGACATCAGATCGATGGATTTTTCGATAACCGGATCAATATCTGTACCGCCATGGAACGTGTAAGAAAGAAAATCACTAGCTTCACGCAAGCCATCTTGTCTGGTTAATTCGTAGGTAATTTGCTCGGTCGAGAAGATGATCACATAGCACTCTCTTCCCTCTGCTAGCGCTATTTGCATTAATGCATATGCCATCGCTTTTGCGCATTGTTCAGGAAATCCGCTCATAGAACCGGAAGCGTCGACACAAATAATAAACGGGCCTTTTTCTATCTCTACCTGAGCGTTGTCTGGCGTTTTTGCTCTGACTTTACGGAGTTTGCGAGATTTACCCTGTGTTTTGTAGTTCAATAGCCGCTTGTCGATCAAATGTTTATAGAAAATCACTTCCAATTCAGGGTAAGCCAGAAACATCGTTTCATTGGGCAACAGCTTATTTAAATCGTCACTCTCGTGAATGCCGACGATATCGTCCGTTGCTTCGTCGCTTTTCTCTTCTACAACTTTCAGCTCTTCATTTGGCGCTTTATTCAAATCGGGATCAGACACTTCACTGGCCATTCGACCAAGTTGCTCTGCTATTTCTTGCAACGTGCCGTTTTTCTTCAAAAAATCAGCGTGGTGCTTCATGGTTGAAATGTCGGACTTCGACAATTTGGCAGACGCCATGTCCCATAACTTACCGATTTGCCCTTCATCACCGGATTCAGACACTTTATCCATATTTTTCATGGTTTCTATGCGCTGATATAGGTCAGTCAGTAGCTTTTCTTTATCAGCTTCCAGCTCGGTTACTTGCGCCTGTTGCAGCGCTTCACTCAAGCTTTTGTACCACTGATCACAAAAATAATGAGGGAACATAGGGTTATTCACCCCTTTATTCTTTTCGAGTAGTCGCCTAGCGGGCAAATAAAACGCCGAGTGCCACTCTAGGCGTTTTAACACATCGTTTATCTTTAGGAAAAACTCATCCTCAGTCCAATGAATGACTTCTTGATAGAGGGCAAGTTCATTACGAAAGTGCTCTGTTTCACACACCTTCGTCATTTTCTTTTTAACTTTACCTCGCCATTTCAATAGGTGGTTTTTCATGGAGGTTTTTACACCTCGGTTATTATCGACCACCATCATTACCTGAGATCGAGCCATCAGATCGTTGACCGCAGTATCGATTAAACCGGATTCTGCGATCATCAATGCGAGGTTTAAGCTATCTGCTCCTAACATGATTCACCCCTAACCTACTCGAAATACTCATTCAGGTGTTTAATCCGAAATGCACTTTTCTCACACTGCGCTTTCGTTGATTCTAAACGCTGACTAATAGATTGGATGCTGGCTTCCATTTGAGTAGGCAATTCAGGGTCGATAAAACTGTGCGGTAACGCGCCGTGGAAATCAGATTTAACCTGAAGCAGGTGATGTTCGGCGTGAGTAAGTTGTTCCAAGGCATGGCTGGCTTTCGCGCTCCACTCTTCGAATACGCTGTTATCTAGCCCGTCTTTCGTCACTAAAGTCACCAGTACCGAACGATTGGCAATGTCTTTAACTACGAGTTGCTCATCGGCATCTAAACCAAACTTAAGCCGTCCGAGGTTGGTATTTTGGTTTACGTAACCATAGGCATCACCACCCCCTTCTTTGATGACACGCTCTAACTCTGTCATAGAAAGGTAAACCCAACGCGTGTTCCCTTTTTCTCCCTCCCAAACAGACATGTTGCTTTGCAGGAGAGCCAATTTGACGAGCCCAGAGTCGCGACCGACTTGGTAACGCTTGGCATTGCTCGTATCAAAATGGTGGATTTCTTTTTTCAACAACTTGCCGGTGCTATCCATTGAAAGGTGCATCGCATATTGGCTTTCAAGCTCTTCCTGAATGTCGTCCAATTCTTCTTTACACGTTTCAATCTGCTGGCTAATAACGCCTTGATCAAACGCGGAATGAATGGCGAACTCACGAACAACCTCTTCAACGACATCTCGTGAATCTGGGCTGTTCCACAAACAATCTTGAAGTAATAAAAGATCCAGTGGGTTAATGGTGTCGCGCCCATTGAAATACGCGCTGGCTTTCAACAATTTAACCGCTTTTTTCCAACGCCTGTCCGACACATACATGTCTGTTTCAGAAATATCGACCGCTTCATCGACACGCTGTTCAAGCATCGACTTCAATTGGTAAAGTTTTTCAAAGCACGATTCGGATAACGAGAGCTTATCAAGCTCTTCTAGCCACAAATGATATTCATCGTTAGTAATGGCAAGGCCTTCTGGCACTTGCGCTTCTTGCGCTGTCCCTACGGTTAACATGGAGCGGAAGTTTTGTTTGTCTTGAATTCGGTTAACGAACACGCGAACCAACATCCGGTCGTAGAGCGCCTCTAATCCACTGTCTTCATCTGGTAATTCGTTCGAAGCAGAAACCAGTAGCCTCATCGGCACTTTTTCTATTTCGTTACCATTCTTGAAGGTTTTTTCGTTCACTACCGTTAGCAAAGTATTCAATATCGCCGGTCCTGCCTTCCAAATTTCATCTAAGAAAACGACTTGCGCCGTAGGCAAATAACCGTTGGTTAAGCGAACGTATTTTCCGTTGTCTTTCAATTCCTGAATGCTAAGGGGGCCGAACACCTCTTCAGGTGTGGAAAAACGTGTCATCAGGTATTCAAAGTAGGAACTGTTATCAAACGCTTGAATAAGGCGTTTGGCGATAAGGCTTTTTGCGATTCCAGGAGGACCGAGTAGGAAAACACTTTCGCCAGACAGTGCAGCGAGTAAACACAGCTTAATGGTGTGTTCTCTTTCGTACACCCCATCTGAAAGTGCATGAACCAGTTTATTGATTCGTTCTGAAAGTAGTGCCTTTTGAGCATGGCTGGGATGATTTGAACCTAACATTTAGGCACCTCGGTATTAGGCAACATGGTTATAAACATATTAGCATTTTTATACATTTGTTATTACTTTGTTACAAGTAATATCTTGTTTTATTAGACTCTTATAGCAGATCTACTGAAAAACCATGGGAGGGAAATCTTTGATTGCGTAAATGAGGTTTTAATCAAGAATAGTTATAGGTACGTCAAATGTTGTACTTTTTCACTATTGGAGCTTTACAAAACAAGGAACAGGCAGGCAGTATCAATAAAAAAGCGATGGAAAAGCTATGTCCCGCACGATCCACAGTTGGAAAAATATAGAGCTTTGCGAAGAGGATGTTCAACTTCCAAATGGAAACGACATTACTCACACCACCATAGTGCACCCCGGTGCTGCCGTTATACTGCCCATTTTTTCGGACAACCGAATCTTACTGATTAGGCAATATCGTCCTTCTTTAAAAAAATGGTTGCTTGAGGTTCCCGCTGGTACCAAGGAACTCAACGAATCCCCTGAAACCTGTGCCAGAAGAGAGCTTGAAGAAGAAACGGGTTACAGCGCATCTGAATGGCATTCCTTAGGACAAGTGACGCCGCTCGCTGGTTTCTGTGATGAAATCCAGCACTTATTCGTTGCGAAACAACTTGAGCAGACCAACCGTCTGGCCTGCGATGAAGATGAAATTATTGAGCTTCTCCCTTTTTCCATGAGTGAAATCGAAGCCGCTATTCGACAAGGTGAACTCACCGATGCCAAAACCATCGCCTGCATTTACAAAGCCAAACTGTGTGGATATTTAAAGGATTAAAGACAATGGATTTTCGTTCTGACACCGTAACATTACCTACTCCAAATATGAAAAAAGCTATGTCGGAAGCCTTATTGGGAGACGACGTATATGGGGATGACCCAACAGTCAATGAATTGGAACAATGGGCAGCGCAAAGACACGGTTTTGAAGCTGCAATATTTACGAGTTCCGGTACACAAGCCAACCTACTTGCTTTAATGAGTCATTGCGGCCGTGGAGACGAATACATTTGCGGCCAGCAAGCGCATAACTATAAATACGAAGGCGGAGGCGCAGCCGTATTAGGATCCATCCAACCTCAACCTATCGAAAATCAACCTGACGGCACCATTTGCCTTAAAAAAGCAGCAGCCGTAATCAAGCCGGATGATTTTCACTTTGCTCAAACGAAACTGATGAGCTTAGAAAACACCATTAACGGAAAAGTACTACCACTAAGCTATTTAGAAGAGGCTCGCGCTTTTACACGCCAACATGGCTTACAACTCCATCTCGATGGCGCGCGAGTTTACAATGCTGCTGTTGCATTGAATGTGGACATTAAAGAGATAGCCAAACATTTCGATTCAATGACCATTTGTTTATCTAAAGGTTTGTCTGCCCCTATTGGTTCTCTTCTTCTCGGCGATAAAGAGTTGATCAACAGAGCTCGTCGTATCCGCAAAATGCTTGGCGGTGCAATGCGACAAGTGGGCATGCTTGCGGCTGCTGGAAAGCTTGCCATGACAGAGCAAGTAGAACAGCTCAAGTTGGATCATAAGCATGCGAAACAGTTGGCATTAAATTTAGCCGATATCCCAGGGTTTCATGTAAAGCCTGAATTGGTACAAACCAATATCGTGTTTGCGAAGCTGGATGAGCAGGTGGATATTGTTGGTATTGCAGAAAAACTTAAAGCACAAGGTATTACAATTAGCCCCGGTAACCCTGTTCGGTTTGTGACTCACAAAGATGTGTCTTCGCAAGATATTGAAATACTGACAAAACACATTTCTGATTTAGTCGGAAACCGCAAGTTTAAGTAAGCTGTTGTTTCAAATGTAATTTTTACTGCCATTTCTTTTTGGCGAAAAACGATAAAAGGGAAGAGTGTACTCTTCCCTTTCTATATTCAATCTGCCTTTCAGTATGAACCTCATCTTCTAGGGTCGGTTAGCCTATTAATGGCAACGAGTCACATGTTCATGCAGTTTGCATAGTAAGTCGTGGTTGCTGGCCAGTCTGAGAACACGCCCAATACACCCACCTCTTTCGCCAATACATCCAGTAAAACCATGGTGTCGCCATCATTGTTGGTCGCGTCTTTGATGGATTGGTAGTACCAACCGCCACCATTCCCTAATGGTCCTGAGCGTTCAAGTGTCCAAGTAATGATGTCCAAACCCGCTTTCTTAGCCAATTTGGTATATTCAGACGGGACAATTTTGCCAGACGCATCTAATGTCACTAACGCGTACATTGGTGGGGCAATAATTTTCACGCCCGAAGCTACCAGATCTTTCATTCCTTGCAATGTAGGTTTGAAATTTTCGTCGTTGTACACGCGATCATCCAAATACACCGCCTGCTTACCAAACTCTGGGTTGTTTTGAATCCAGTATTTCACATCTTCAAGATTAAATGATTGAGCAAACACATCGCTTGCGGGTACGTTCGCAGAGCGATATTCACTTACCAACTTCTCTGCGTACATTTCCTGAGTAAAGCCATTGAACGGCATTTCAACCGCAGGTGCTTTTAGCTCAGGTGTCATTTTTACCCCATGCTTTTTAAACAGCGCGATACTTTCTGCATGTGTCAGCAATGTGCCCTTACTGGAATACAAATCCGTTCTCCAGCCGGCTGTACCATTCATGTACTCTTCTACAGTTGTCGCCATAGCGTTCGCGCCATCCATTTTGCCTTTTAGACGCTTGAATTCCGCTAACGTGAAGTCTGAAGTGCGGCATTCCGCTTTCGCTTTTTCACCCGTTGTAGGGTTAGCAGGTTGGAATGGTACGGTGCATTTTGCCGCGAGATCTGGGTGCGCTAATACATCGGTAGTGGTGTGCAAATCGCTTTGCGAATGACGACATACCAGCTCTTTATCTTTGGTGAAGGTAACATCGCATTCTAGTATGCCTGCCCCCATTTGAATGGCCGCAAGATAAGATTCTTTGGTGTGTTCTGGAAACTGCATTGGCGCTCCGCGGTGACCAATGGAGAAATCACTGCGATAAAAAGGACCGGAACTGCAGTTCTGTAACTTACGTTTAAGTGCTCCGTTATCCATGTCCTCTATTAAATAGAAAGGGCGAGGTCCAAGTTGTACTGTTTCGTGTGCAATGGCATTAACCGACGAACCAAGCAATACCACTGCTGTAATCGCCTTAAGTAAACTCTTCATTTAGTGACTCCTGTCAGCTATTTTTTGTTTTGAAGAAGACACGGTAATTACCTGAAATGACAAACGAGTGAATAACTTATGGCACTTTTATGTAAGTGATAAAATCCTCAGTATAGAACTCTCACTATAGGAGCTACCTCGCAAGGCTCCTTGGGTTCCATTTCTATAAATACTTTCTACATTCCCCTCGTACTGCGCCCTGCTCAGACAGTAATTTGGCGCGTCAGGACAAAATATCAGCGGAAGTAAAACGTACTATTACCCTATCAACGCGGAAGCAAATGGGTTCACCCACTTAGCGATTGATTGCTTATATGGATGTAAATACATATACCCAAGTAACCTCAAACTTAGGGTGCAGAGCCTCAAATTCTGATTCGGTTCTAGAAGAAGAACGTTGTGGAAATGGTCCGTCGTTTCCAACTTCTTTAAGGAGTGGTGGAACAGAAGTTGAGATCCAAGGGGCGAGGTTACTTGGTTATATAAAATGACAAGGAGGTCATATGTTTAAAACAAATTCCCTGAATTCCTCAACTTTGAAGGCTTCACTCTTTATTGTATCTGTGCTGAGTTCAGGCATTGCCAACGCTGCAGGTTATCAAATTGCATTCGATTCGGTCAGCGGTCTAGGCAGAGCCTATGCGGGTGAAGCTGCCATTGGGGACAATGCGACCGCCATGGGGAGAAACCCAGCCACAATGGTACTATTCGAACAAGCTCAGTTTTCGGGCTCATTGATCTATTTCGATGCGGCTATCGACGTTGTTGGATCGAGTAGTGCGCAATCTTCTAGTGATATTGTTCCTTCGCAAGTGATTCCTGCCAGTTACTACGTTCAGCCACTCAGTGATAAGTGGGCGTTCGGTATTGGTTTATATTCCAACTATGGTTTAGGCACCGACTTAAAAGACACGTTTCAATCAGGAGATATTGCTGGCGATACATCTGTAAAATCCGTCAACATCAACCCTGCTCTATCATATCGAATCAACGACATGCTCAGTGTCGGGGCTGGGATAAGTTACATCTACGCAATGGGTAAAGCGACTCGCCATTTGGGAGGCGGTGCATCTTCTTTTGGTAAGCAAAGTACAGACAAACTTCTTAGTTGGGAGGGTGATGGCGGCGCGTTCGGGTGGAATATTGGTGCTCTTGTTGAGTTAGACGAAAGTACACGCTTTGGTCTGTCTTATCGTGCGAGTTCTACCCCGAAGTTAAAAGGCGACTTTACTGACCATACACCGGGCGTTGTCGCGATTCCTGGCGGTGGAACCGTATCCAGCAGTGCTGCCGTGCCGCTACCAGCCACTTTGGAGTTTTCTGGCTACCACGATTTAAACGATACTTTCGCCATTCATTACAGCGCGCTATGGACAAACTGGAGCGAATATACTGAATTCAAAGCATCTGGAAGCGGCTGCACAGTTAATTCCGGAACGTGCTTCAGAAAACAAGAAAGCTATAACGATAGCTGGCGCTGGGCATTAGGAACCACCTACCGGTTAGATCCATCTGTGCGTCTTCGTGCTGGGCTTGCGCTTGATAAAAAAGCTGGAGACACAACGTTAAGCATCCCAGATCAAGATGCTATTTGGTACACCGCAGGTATGGAGTACCAACACTCGGCAGATTGGTCTTTTGATTTTGGGCTTGCTTACATGGGTCGTTCTACTGAAAAGTTCACTGAGAGCAGCTTATTTGCCAGTAATCATAATTATGAAATGAAAGGGCATCTGGTCATTGTCGGTATGCAAGCCAATTATAAGTTTTAGTTCGAAAAGCTGTGTTCGCTTGATTCGCCTTATACCAGAGTGACCTCACGATACTTTCTTCGTTAGGTCTGCTTATTTTCACGGTGTCATCTAATTCGATGACACCGCAAGAAGCAATCAGACCTATTTCTTGGATTTCCCGCGACCTTTGTGAATATTCATTTTTGCTTTCATTTTACGTTTTTCTGCACTTCGACTTTGGCGCTTTCTTGGTTTATCTTCTGAAAGATCTTCAACCAAGCTAGGCTCAAAACCCGCTAACCACTCTTGTGGTAAACGCTTATCCAGCAGGCTCTCAATGGCCTTGAGCAAGTATTCTTCGTCTCTACTCATTAGTGAAATAGCAAAGCCATCACTGCCCGCACGGCCCGTTCTTCCGATTCTGTGAATATAGTCTTCTGCTTTGTATGGCATATCGTAGTTCACGACTTGCTCTAACTGGTGAATATCCAAACCTCTGGCTGCTACATCTGTCGCTATCAGCGCTCTGACCTTTCCAGATTTAAAGTCATCCAATGCTTTTTGTCTTGCGCCTTGGCTTTTGTCTCCATTGATAGACGCTGCTTTGATTCCATCCAATTTGAGTTCTTTCACCAATGAGTCTGACCCCTCACGGGTTTTAGTAAACACCAATACTTGTTGCCAGTTTCGCGATCCAATCAAATAGGCCAGTAGTTCAGCTTTGCGCTTTTTATCTACTGGGTAGACCATCTGTTTTACAGTTTCAGCCGTTGAATTGCTTGGCGTCACCTGAACCTCTTCAGGATCGGTGAGTATCTTGTAAGCGACCTTTTTTACGTTACCGGCAAAAGTAGCAGAGAAAAACAACGTTTGACGAGCATCATTCAGCTTACGGAGTATTCGCTGAATATCGGGCATGAAACCCATGTCTAGCATGCGATCGGCTTCATCCAGAACAAGCACTTCCGTCTCAGTTAGCTGGATGTTTTTCGTAAAGACATGATCCAGAAGTCTCCCCGGAGTTGCCACCAATATGTCTACCCCACCTTTTAGATTGTCCGTTTGAACGCGCATACTCGTACCGCCATAAACGGCAAGCGCTTTTATATCCAGCTCTTTTGCGTAATCGGTTAGGTTATCCAGAACTTGCTGCGCGAGCTCTCGCGTTGGCACCAATACCAACCCACGTACAAGTTTGTCTTTTAGAGGCTTGGGGTTTTCGATGAGTCGCTGAATGATGGGTAAACCATAAGCGGCAGTTTTACCTGTTCCTGTCTGCGCCCCTGCCAGTACATCTTTCCCTTGAAGAGCAAGCGGTATAGCGCGCTCTTGAACAGGTGTTGCCTCTTTGAAGTTGAGTTTAGAAAGGCGAGTAAGAATGGCTGGCTGTAAGCCGAGTTGTTCGAAAGACATGGTTTACAAAATCCGGGAGCAGTCACAAGAAGCGCGGATTGTATACCTAAACTGCCTAAAGATGCTAGCGACAAGCTTTTAGGCTCGTATGCTCTTATCTCAGAATGTTTGATTCTATGAAGGCAAGCTGGCTACAAAGCTTCGAAGAATTGCTTTGAATGAGCAAGAACATCAGGGTAAAGCGTGTCAAATGCTTCAATGAGTGGATCATATTGTTGCGCCAGCACTTGCGAGCAAAGACTCAGCTTTTCTAGCTTTGGCCGGCGCATCGCCATTCGCGATAACGCAAACTGGATGTTTTCAAGATCCGCATAGGATTCCATCCATCGACCTTCCCACATATGCGAAGACATGGTGACAAAACGCGAAGGCAGCGAACTAGGCTGGGTTCGTTTGATGAGATGCTCCGAGTGTGAGCAAAATTGTTGGAGTGATTGGATATGATGCTCTTCCCACCGATTCGCTAGGCAATGATCCCAAAACATATCCAGTGCAATGGGTGCATAGCGACGCAGTTCTGAAGGGAAAAGTGGTTTCAGCGATTTAACCAAGTGATGTGTGTCGGTATATGAATCAACAAATCGGTGTAGCTTGATGCCATCGACGATGTCTTTGTTATAGCGACCTTCAGGAGACCCTTTGACAAAGTCCCCTAACAAGTTTCCTAATAAATTGCTTTTACAATGATCGGCAATATGAAGATGAGCGAGATAGTTCATGAACTGGAAGTGGTTACTGAGCGATCAGCATTCGTCTTCCGCTAATTCTTCCAGTAAGTAGTTTGATAAGTTTAGCCCGATCTCCATTGCATCTATCAGTTCAAGGTTTTCTTCATCATTACGTTCTTCAATCATACATTTTCCTCTGAATGGGAATTTACTACATACGCGTTTATCAATTAGCTATATATCAATAGACCGGAAATTCATATTAAAATTCGTTGCCGCTTCAATGAAATTTTGACTTACCTCTAGAAATCACCACCAAACGCAAATGTAAACTTTATCTTACAGGCTAAGTTTACTTTAGTTTACATGCATATTTGTATCATTAAGCACGTTCTGGCACAGTCCTAAAAATCTAATAAAGTAGGTTATTTCATCATTTCTGACTGCTCTGCTTTCCTTTAAAATACTAAGTTGTACAAAAAAATGAACACACAAAAATCTCGCATCTTTGGCAGTACTTTAATTATTGCCGGGACAACGATTGGAGCAGGAATGTTAGCCCTGCCCCTTGCATCAGCAGGTATTGGCTTTTTGGCGTCGTTGGTCATCATGTTTTTCATATGGCTATTAATGGTCTATACCGCACTTCTTATGTTGGAAGTACACCAATTTGCGGGTCATGATGCCACTCTTCATACGCTTGCCGAGCAATTCCTAGGGCAAAAAGGGAAATGGGTAGCCAGTTGTGCGATGTTATTTTTGTTTTATGCACTTTGCGCAGCCTACATTGCTGGCGGTGGTGGGCAATTTCATCAACGCTTAGTATCCACACTGAGCTTTTCAATCAGCCAAGAGACGTCTACGGTTCTGTTTACGGTTATCGTAGCGGCAATTGTCACCATGGGCACAGCGTCTGTCGATAAAATTAACCGGGTATTGTTTTCCGTAAAAATTATCGCAATGGGCGTCGCTTTATACGTTCTGGCACCTAGGATAAATACAGGTTACTTAGTGAATATGCCTTTGCAGCAGGGGTTATTAATTTCAGCGCTCCCAGTTATTTTTACCTCTTTTGGATTTCACGGCAGTATTCCAGCAGTCGTAAAATACTTAAATAAAGACATAAAAGGCTTAAGAGTCGCGCTGATCATTGGGGCATCTTTACCTTTACTCTTATACATACTCTGGCAAATCTCGACGCTGGGTGTTTTAAGCCAGAGCGATCTTGCCGATCAAAGTGGTTTAAGTGCGCTTATGGTTTCGCTTACCGATGCTTCTCAATCGGGTACCATCAAAAATGCCATTGCTGTATTTGCTGATCTAGCGCTGCTAACATCATTCTTGGGCGTCAGTTTGGGGTTATTTGAGTTTTTGGGGGACAGTCTTAAATCGGTCGTCAAAGCATCGAGAATCCGGACAGCGGCTATTACATTTATCCCACCGATGGCATTTGCTTTGTACTATCCCCAAGGTTTCATTATGGCATTGGGGTATGCGGCAATTGCTCTTGTTGTGCTCGCTATTTTCCTTCCTGTCAAAATGGCTCATAAAGCGCGGAAAATTCACTCAGAAGAGTTTGAGTATAAAGTGGCGGGAGGCTCGTTAAGCCTTGCGGTATGTACGATAGCCGGTATCGTCATTATTACTACTCAGCTACTGATTTCTTTCGGATTTTTAGCATCTGCTGGATAGATTTCGATCACAAACGCTTGCAAACTGATTTCATTTTGCAAGCTAGATCGCTGTTTTTATCAAACTACATTCAAAAAATTTGAATCTTGGCGCACTTCCAAGTGAATCTGGTAACATATCGGAAACGCAAATAGATTTCTAAAAATTCGACTGCTATATTCAAAAACGTTGTTGCAGCAAGCGGTTAATGCAACCCAAACCTTTTTTGTGTGACGTTACTTCCAGTTTATAGTGAGGTTGATATGCCGTTGAAATTTTTAAGCTTCACTCCAGTCCAATATGAAACAAAACCTGTTTGTTCCTGCCCACATTGCGGCAGTGAAGATTATTTGATTTCTGAAAATGGAAAAACGTTAATTTGCGAACAGTGCGGAAAGGTTTCGAAAGAAGAGACTTCCGAAGAGAGAAACCCTGAAACAGTGCATTAATGAAGATGCAATAATCAGTTAGACCAATTTAAACAAGGCACCGAAAGGTGCCTTTTTGTTATTAGATGAAATTGAAACACAGAGAATTAGAGCTGATAGGATTTTCCATTTAAAGTGCTGAAAAATTTAAATTAAACTGAGGATCTTTTTCTTCAAGCGATTTTAGCAACTCTTCTATGTTGGATATGGTGTGCACCAGTTCATGATCGACTTGATACTCTGGCTGACTCGGGCGGTAGTAGTAAGTTTGCATCCTCGCTTTTATACCCGCTTCCACCCCTTTAAGGGTGTCATCAACATAAATACACTCTTTTGGAGAAACTCCCATATTTAACGCTGCATAAAGGAGTAAATCAGGTTCTGGTTTCCAGCTGTTTGCATCAAATGCACTGTAAATGGCGTTGTGGAAAAAACCATCTAAGTTTGTGAGTTCAAGGGCGTGTGCAATTCTGTCGCTTTCGCTGTTAGAGGCTATGCAGACATTTATACCCATTTGCTGCAACTGTTTTAGCAAGTAGCTTGCTCCCTTTACGGGTTTAAGCTTCGCTTCATACAAAGACTGCTTTCTATCTCTATATAAAGGCTCAAGCAAGTCCAGAGATAAATTGCAATTTAAGCGATGGCAAGTTTCAGACAAGATATCCGCAGGCTTTCCGCCCTGAAAATGATTGAGGCAATCTTCAAGTGATATAGGCTTGTTGAAATGGGCGAACACATCGACAATCGCCTGACAGCATAATGTTTCACTATCAACCAAGGTGCCTTCACAATCAAAAATAACGCAACGTATTTTATCCATATTCCACCCAACTCCTCTGAGAGAAATTTCAGTGTTGTACAGACATTCTTTTTTGAAAAGATCAATTGACAAAAACTGCTATTAGCAACGCGAGTTTCTATCTAAAGTGGCATCTTGATCACGATGCGTATGATTATGTATATCACTGTCTTGTTTAAGTGTGATTGTAGACTATATGGCATGCTCTAAAGGAACGACATTGTCAGGGTGAAGATGACGCAACTCTATAAATTCTTCCATATTTTCAATAAGTAAGGTGCAAATTTCCGGATCGAATTGCTTCCCGCATTTTTCCATAAAAAGCTCTTTAACTGCAGAAACGGACCATGCATTTTTATAACACCGCTGGCTCAAAAGTGCATCGAATACATCTGCGATTGCTGTGATCCTAGCGTAGATATGGATGCCCTCTCCCTTCTTACCATTTGGGTAGCCATTACCGTCCCAATGCTCGTGATGTTCCAGAGCAACAACAGCCGCAAGCGCCATAACGTCCCCGTCTGATGAATTGAGCAAGTTGAACCCACTTATTGTATGAGTCTTCATCAATTGCCATTCTTGTTCAGTCAGTTTCCCTGGTTTGTCTAATATCGCTTCTGGAATGGCTATTTTACCTACATCGTGCATTGGGCTAATGACTTCTAGTAGATCGCATTCCGATTTATCCAAACCGTAAAGTTGAGCAAGCTTACTAGAAAGGCTTGCAACACGCTTTACGTGGTTACCTGTTTCTCCAGAACGCGACTCTATTGCCTCACCTAAGATGTAAATCATGTCTTTCTGAACATTAAGTGTCTTGTCCTGAAGTTCATAAATTTTCCTGTTCTTATTCGCAAGCTCCCTTTTTTGCCGGATTGAAACAGACTGCATCGCTATGATGACGACTAAGACAGCAATGATGCTCCCAGAGATGAATAGTATTCGTAAGTTCGCTTCGACAAACGAAGTGGGCTTATTCACTATTTCTGCACTCTTGGGCAAAACGAATTTTGAAATATTAAATCTTTCAAGCGCTGCGTAATTGAATAGATCTTGATACGGTTTGGAATCGGGAAGAGACTGAGAAAGCAACAGTGGCAACTCTTTACTTAGCAGCTTAACGGCATATATACCCAAAGAATACGGATCTTGCACGCGGCCACCAAGAATGTCGCCTTTTATGTTATGCCGCCATAGAACGAATACTGGTGCAGAACTCGAATGGCTGATTTTGCGAGCAATTTTATCGTAGCTATGGAATACGCCACTTTCTAATTCACTATTAAAGTGTGTTAAGAGAACAGCATCATTCTCAGACGCATGAATGAGGACTTCTTGTGCTTGTTCCAGCGTTTCCGCAGTCAGTTCAACGAGCTCAATATTCTTAAACTGACGAATATGCGTTTTTATTTCACCTCTAACAATTGACGACGTCATACTATTATCAGAAAGAAGATACAACTTTTTAATATTTGGTCTTATTTTTATAATTAATTTAATATTATCTAATATATTATCTTCTTCGTATACAATATGTCCCGCTTCAGATAAAGAAGTTAAAGATGCATTTTTATCATTAATACCAATAGCAACTATTGGCACGTTTTTCACAAGCTCACTGTCAAAACTTTTAATAAATCTAAGCGCTCTATCATCACTTACAATAATTCCATCAAAGTGATAATTTTCATATTTAAGGTTAAGAAAGAGTTTAAACGATTCATAATATGACTTTTCATGAATGCGTTTTGAGTCTAGGTATTCGATTGAAGGAGCAACGAGAGCGTTGCTGTGTTTAAAGGCAGTATTGATGCCTTGCTGAATATCGGCTGTCCATTCATAAGAAGGGTCGTATGAATGCAATATAAGAACATGCTGTGAGTGCTCTAGCCTTTCAGCGGCAAGCTTCAACTGCTCTGAGGTTATCCGCTCACTTGCAACGAGCTGAGCAGAAACCAAGCAGGTTAAATAGATCAATAACGTTAGTAAGAACGAACATCTCATAAGCCAATCGTGCATATATTTGCAAAACTATGCGAAACATATCACATAACGAAAAGCACTGTCTACGACGTAATCAAGTGAGATTCGTGGTGTTCAATTATGTATTTATCAACGTCAAAATTATTATCTGTAAAATTAATAATTTGCTGAACAAAGTTAAGATAACTTCCTTTTTCATCATTCAACAAATATATGTCGGAGATCAATATTTCTCTATCACAGATTGTCCCTAAAGCACATCCAATGGGCTCACCATTCTTAAATGCGATAATAATGGGAAAATCAGGTTCCAATATTATTTGAGTTAAAAACTCAATGATGAGAGATTGCGATTCTTTGTCATCCCAATGGTTAGAATATAATGTTGCAAAACAGATCGTCAGCCGGTGAAAGTCGACAATAAAAAGGTCGTCGGCAACATGGCTAGTTAATGAATGATTTACCGATTCAGTGCTATACGTTTTATTGGCTTGAAATTGCTTATAAAGTTTACGCCCAGCCAAGCTTTCTTTTGTTGGGTACTTTACGTCGACTTGCGAGTACAACCACTGATTTTTTCTTTCTTTTAGTGATTGGTGTTCTTCGTTTTGATTACTCAAATGCTTGTGCCTTTTCCCCAAATTACGCAAATGCACGAGTTGCAAGTGCCATTGAGTGATGAACTACATGCAGAGAGCATACAGACCACCACCAGCAACCACAATAACTTATGCACTCTAGCTTCCTTTAACGTGTTTAAAAAGCGGTACTGGTTAGCCTTATGGGCATATATTGCTCGCAGGAATCCGCTTAATGTTGTAGGTTGATGGATAACTAATGGTTAAATAATTGGGATCTAATATGTTGAAAAAACTTGCGATTGTTCCCCTACTCGCTTTGGGTTTAACAGCCTGTGACAGTAGCGACGAAGTCGGTGATGTAGGGCTGGGCTGGTTCACCATGAAAGACATTAAGTTGAATACTTGGGTTGATCCTGTGGTTACAGGGGTTACCTGCCATGTTGCGAGTATAGAAGCAGATTTAAGCCTATCGGATCCAAGTGACAGCTCGATTTCATGCCGGCAAACGGGCGACATAACACCAGAGATGATCGCACAAATTGATAAGTCGAAATCGGGTGAAGTGGTATTTAAAAAATCAAAAAGTATCTTTTTCAAGAGCATGAAGATTCGCCGTATTTTTGATCCAAACACTCAGACTTTGATGTACCTTTCCTATTCAACAAAAGAAACGACAGGTAGCTTCAAGCACAGCTTATCAACTGTTCCTCTTTGGGGAACAAAGGCATTTGTTGAAAAAGCCGATATTCAGCAATAAAAAGAAACACCTGTAAAGGTTACCCCAAGCGGAGATTCAACCTTCTCAACTTGGGGTGACTTGAGTTTTAATTTTGTGTAGAATCCGCGCTTCGTTTTTCAAATGTCGCTTGTATCAGCATGAAATTTCCCGGTCAGCGTAAGTCCAAACACTATTTCCCTACCCATTCTCGTGATCCACTTGTTAATCAGATTCGTCAAACACCAAAATTAAGTCGTCCTACCATTATTGGTGTCGGTCAAACCATTGTGGATATCGAAGCGAGAGTTGATGATGACTTTCTTGAACGCTATGAATTAAGCAAAGGTCACTCTCTGGTACTGGAAGAGCAAAAAGCAGATGCTTTATACCGCGAATTGACCGAGAAAAACCTGATTACTCATGAGTACCCGGGCGACACTATCGGTAACACACTTCACAATTACTCTGTGTTGGCGGACAGCAAATCTGTTCTGTTGGGTGTAATGAGCAAAAACATCGAAGTGGGTTCTTACGCTTATCGCTACCTATGTAATACGTCTTCTCGCATGGATTTGAATTACCTTCAAACGGTAGATGGTCCTATTGGTCGTTGCTACACATTGATCTCTGATGACGGTGAGCGCACATTTGCGTTGAACGTCGGTCAAATGAATCAGCTATCGCCTGAAAGTATTCCTGAAAAAGTATTCGAGAAGTCAGCCGCGTTGGTGGTTTCTTCTTACTTGATGAGGGGAGAACCAACAGACCCAATGCCACAAGCGGTTCAGCGAGCGGTTGAACTGGCGAAGAAGCACAATGTCCCTGTTGTTCTCACCTTGGGGACGAAGTACGTCATCGAAGGTAACGAGACGTGGTGGCAAGAATACCTCAAAGAAAACGTCACTGTTGTTGCCATGAATGAAGATGAAGGTGAAGCACTGACTGGCGAAAAAGATCCTCTACTGGCCGCAGATAAGGCGCTTGAGTGGGTCGACCTTGTTTTGTGTACGGCAGGTCCTGTGGGCTTATATATGGCGGGGTATACAGAAGATGAGAGTAAGCGCGAAACAACCTTTCCATTGTTACCGGGCAATATTCCAGAATTCAATAAGTATGAATTTAGTCGCTCGATTAAAAAAGAAGAATGTCGTCACCCTGTAAAAGTGTACTCTCATATTGCGCCTTACCTAGGTGGTCCTCTTGAAATAAAGAATACCAACGGAGCAGGTGATGCCGCCCTTTCTTCTTTGTTGCACGATATGGCAGCGAATCAGTATCACAAATCCAATGTGCCCAATTCGAGTAAACATGAACAAAACTTCTTAAGCTACTCTTCCCTCTCACAGATTTGTAAGTATGCCAACCGAGTGAGTTATGAAGTGCTTACCCAACACTCTCCTCGCTTAAACCGCGCATTACCAGAACGCGAAGACAGCTTAGAAGAGACTTACTGGGATAGATAGTTTCTGAATCCGAAATATAAAAACGAGAACAGTAAACGGGGCTTGAAGCCCCGTTTTTAGTTTTGATTTAATTCGAGATTAAGAATTAGCCAAAGACTCTTTTAGCTCTTCTTGCTTAGACGATCTGGCTTCCACCAGCTTGTACAACCAAATCATCACACCACACAAACCAATGCAAAGTGCCCATAACCAGTCAGCATCGAGTGTATCCAGCATAGCTCCTCCAACAAGAGGCGCTATCGCGAAACCTAAGGAGTATATCGCTGCCGCTCCAAAGTAAGATCCCCTTAAATGTTCAGGCGCGAGCTGATCTATTTGCACGCTCAACGTTGGGAAGGCGATAACTTCACCGAGGCTGACAATGAAACAACCTAGTGCCCAGCCAAGTACCCAGTTTTCAGGTGTTACGATAAAAGCAACTTGACCCAACCCCATTAAAAGCATGCCAATTCGTGTTCTCATAAATAATGGGAAACGCTCCATCAATTTAAGCATGGGGAACTGAAATACAATAATCGTAAGGGTATTCACTAACACTAGTGTAGCGATCAGTGTCGCCGCATCTGGCAGAGAACTTCTTACTAGTACTTGAGGCAAAGAAGATTCTAATTGAGCATAAACAAACATCATGATCAGGTTGGCGATTAAAAGGATTTGAAAGATTTTGTCGCGTGCGATGACTTTCACCGTCGCTTTAAAATCAGGTATCTCCCCACCCTCGCTTTGTGTTGTTTCAGGGCGACGCAAAAAGCTTAACCACAACCAAGCGCCGAATAATAGGTATGTAATCCCTGTAACAATAAAAAGTTGTTGTGGAGCGGCGAGTGCTAACGTAATGCCGATAAGTGGCCCGATAGCGCCACCAAGATTAAGCACAAAGTAACGAATATTAAGCGCAAGCTCGCGATCTTTAACATTACTTAAATTATCGCCAATTACCGCTTTGGCTGGAGCTTCAATCATAGGTCGCATCAACCCACACAGAGTGAGTAGCACAAAAAACTGCCAAATTTCATTCGCGACACCTATACCGCTGTATGCGAGTGCCGCGATAGCGCTGCCAGCAATCATGACCCACTTTCGACCAAACTTATCAGAAAGGTACCCCGAATAAAGCCCAGTAAACACACCAACTAGTCCGGAAGCGGCAAGCATCCCACCTACTTCTAGGGCCGTCGCATTATAATCTTGATATAGGAAAACAATGAGATAAGGCCAAGCCATAAAGTAGCTGGTTCTTGCCAACAACGTGCCACTGAGCACTGTCCATATGGTGAAATTAAACCGTTGAATTCGTTGCCACTGAAATAAACTTCCCTGACTGCCTTTTTCTCCCATTACACTTCCTTTTGATAAATACCGTTCCGAATTCATCCCTTGTTAAGTGGAATCATTCTTCCCTCTTGAACTCAGTATCATGGATTCTGACTTTCTATCAAAGAAACATATGAGTGTTTATTTTGATAATTTAGTTGTATATCAACAGATTCTACTACAGACGTTATACGGTACTTCTTATGACTGATTATTTATTAAGTAAGCTCACAAACTGACTGTTTTTCGAGCAGACTAACGTTTCAAATTTCCAATATCTGGGTTATGTCCTATTCTTTAGTTATTAGTGGGTTAGGAATATCAATAGGAAAAATAATGAATAAAACTGTTTGGCGATTACTTTCGGTACTTTTGGTTTTTCCATTACATAGCTACGCAGCGGATGTTTCATTTGGAATCGTACCGCAACAATCAGCAAAAAAATTAGCAGCGAAGTGGGGGCCTATTTTTCTCTACCTGAGTGATAAAACCGGTCACAACATCTCATTTGCGACAGCAAAAGACATTCCAACGTTCGAGAAAAGACTCTTGAGTGGCGAGTATGATATTGCCTATATGAACCCTTACCACTATACGGTTTTCAGCCAAAAGCCTGGGTATGAAGCGTTTGCTAGACAAGCAAATAAATCCATAAAAGGTATTGTTGTTGTTAGGAAAGACAGCGAAATAAAAAACCTCGCCGAACTAAATGAACAGCAATTGGCTTTTCCTTCCCCTGCAGCTTTTGCAGCCAGCGTATTGCCACGGGCGAAAATGAATCTGGATGGCATAGCGTTCACCCCCAACTATGTTTCATCTCATGATTCGGTTTATCTTGCAGTGTCGAAGGGTATATTCCCCGCCGGAGGAGGTGTATATCGAACATTCAACAATACCTCTCCAAAAGTTAAGGAATCACTGAAAGTGCTTTGGGATACCCCTGGATATACCCCTCATGCTTTCGCAGCATCACCAGATTTAGATGCCGATATTTTGAAAAGTATCTCCAAAGCCATGATGGAAATGACAAAAGATCCTCTAGGTCAATCCTTACTTAAATCTATTAATTTTAAGGGAATTACAAAGGCTGACGACAAAGATTGGGACGACGTCAGGTCGCTCGAAATTACATTACTTTCACATCTACTGGAGCAGTAACCGCTATGTCTCTTCGTCTTAAGACTATTTTCGGTATCGCGTTAATTGAAGCAGTGCTCCTTGCACTGCTCGTCACCTTGACGCTTGGTTATCTTAAGACAACCAACTACGACAGTTTAACAAAGCGCGCAGAGACAACAGCAAGTTTATTCGCTAGTACAGTTAAAGATGCGGTTCTGAGTTGGGACTTAGCTTCGCTTGAGTCCTTCACTCAGGAATTGATGACTAACCCCGACCTGCTCTATGTAAGAGTATTAGGCAAAGATGGTAAGCCACTAGCCGCACTGGGTGACGAGAAACTGTTAAACCATTATTCAAAACCGGAAATGAGTGCCGAGTTGGTTACCGACGGTATTTTTGATGTCGCTCACCCGATAAAAGAGGCTGGAATTGTTTACGGCGATGTCCAAATTGGTTTGGATATGTCATCGCTCAACAAAAAAATAGAAGAGGCAAAGAAATGGAGCTTCTTTATCGTAATGGGTGAAATGGCACTAGTTGCACTTTTCTCATACGTTTTAGGGGCTTTTCTCACTAAGCGACTCACCTACTTAGAAAAAGCAGCCGAGAGATTAGCGCGTGGTGAACGAAACATTACGGTTAACGATACAGGCAACGATGAGATTTCACACTTAGCTCAAGCTTTCAACACCATGGTGAGTAAACTAGTTAAATCGGAACAGACCAGCCAAAGCTATCAACAGCAGTTAGAGGCGCTTAACAGCTCGCTTGAAGCAACCGTAAAAATCCGAACCGCAGAATTGAAAGCGAACAACGAACATTTGGTTGAAACAAATCGGCAACTAAAAGAGATGCAAGGAAAGCTGGTACAAAGTGAGAAGATGGCGTCTATCGGTACCATGGCATCTGGCTTTGCTCACGAAATCAATAACCCTATAGGTACGGTCGACAGCAATATTCAAACCGCTTTAGAGTATTTGGATTGCTATAAAAACCTCGCGACTCTCCAGTTCACCATTATTAATGAAAAAGACGACGAACGTAGGAATCAACTCATTGCGTCCCTAAGCGCTTGGGTAGAAAAAAATGATATGAGTTTTATCGAGCATGACTTTGAGGATACGCTGCAAGATGCTTTAGCCAATACGCATCGAGTTAGAGATATTGTACAAGGGTTAAAAAGCTACTCTGTCTACCAAAAGGATTCGCCGCAGTCTGAAAACAACGTTGATGAAATCCTTAAACAGTGTGTCGAACAAGTTAAATACGAATACCCCTGTGAGACAACCATAGAAACGAAACTCGACAGCAATGCACTGGTCTTTTGTAATCCAGCCGAACTCAAACAAGCATTTAATGCCGTTTTGAAAAATGCACTTCAATCAATGCAAGGGCGGTCAAAAGGCAGTGTTGAAGTGACGACTCATAACGAAGACGATTTTGTGAGTATTACGATATCCGATGTCGGAGTGGGTATTGCTTCAAATCAGATTTCACAGGTTTTCGATCCGTTTTATTCAACCCGAAAAGTTGGCGATGGTACGGGGCTCGGGCTAACGTTAACTCACAATATAGTAAAACAGCATAGTGGCACGATAGAAGTGACTAGCCAGCTACATCAAGGCTCCAAAATTATGATTCGCCTACCTTCTGAAGCCTTAGCAAGCGATCTCAAAGAGACAGGCAAAATGAGAACCAATATGAAGAATTTTCCCTAGATACATGATTAATATTGAGAATTAGATTGTTTACAGCCGAATAACAAAGCTGAAATCACCAATTAAAATCTAACTTGCTGAAATAAATTAGTTATTTAAATAGCAAAGTTAATTGGCATATATATTGAATAAGAGTATCTGGAACTGAAATTGGAGGTGCCATGGACGACTTAAATGCACTTAACACAATTAGCAAACCCAAATTGGTTCTGCTCGATGACGAGGCAGATATACTTAAAGCGCTAACACGCGTACTTAGACGCGACTTTGAAATCCACCCATTTACAGAACCTAGCGAAGCGCTTTCTTATCTTGAAGCACAAGAGGTCGCCATTATTGTTTCAGACATGAAAATGCCAGACATGGACGGTGCAACTTTTTTTGGTTACGCAAAAGACATTCAACCAGAAGCCGTTCGTATATTGCTGACGGGCTACAGTGACGTAGAAGATACCGTTCGAGCAATTAATGATGGAGGTGTAAGCACCTACCTAAGTAAACCTTGGGATAACGACAATTTACGCTTCACGTTGCAACAATCTTTGGAGTTTTTCCGAGTAAAAGAGGAAAAAAACCGCTTAAGTAAAGAGTTGGAATCCAAAAATGAACAATTGGCACAAGTCAATGTTGCATTGGAAGAAAAAGTCGCTTTGCGGACTGAAGCATTGCGTGAATCCAACGCGAAGTTAAAAAATACATTGAAAAGCCGCTCTGGGCTTTTTAGAGATGTGCTTTCGTTGATCACAGGGCTTATTTCATTTAGGACAGGATGCAACGCACAAGACATTGAAAGAGTTGCTTATCAATCCAAACAAGTGGCAATTTTATATGGGCTGGATGAAGCCTATGTTAAACAGACGTACATGTGCGGAATTATGCACAAACTTGGAATCATAGGGACCGACCAAGAAGTTCATTTGGGTCGGAACTATCAGCAAAGCCATATTGCGCCGTCAAGTAACCCAGACCTTGGGGCAGAGCTTATTTCACAGCTGCCACGCTTCCAAAGCATTGCTTCTTTGGTTAGACACCAAGATGAGAACTTTGATGGCACGGGCTACCCCGGTCATATCAAAGGAAAAGATATCCCTATCGCCTCACGTATTCTTCGAGTTGTAAAAGACTACGACTACATGGTTGCGGGAGAAAATAACAAGATTCATAAGTCCCCGTTTGCTGCTCAAAACTACCTGCAGTCAAACTCAGGAACGATATACGATAGAGAAGTAGTGAAAACGTTTGTACAGGTACTTCAGGAAAGACCACAAGATGGTGTACATGAAATCGAATACTGCGTTGGCGTTAATGAACTTAACGTTGGTGATGTGTTGAAGCGAGACGTTATGCTTTCCAATGGGTCAGCTATGTTAACAAGAGGTAGCGAGATAAATGAGGCAATGCTAAGACGTTTGATTGATTATGAGCGCCACAACAATACAACACTTGCGTACTTCATATGACACGGAAAGTGCCTATGAATAAAGAAAATTCAACCGAAAGCTCTGATCTTGAGTTTTTCAAACGTGCTTATCTGCGCGAAAAGAAAATTCGTAAAGAGGCTGAGGCGCTGCTTGAAACGAAATCCAGAGAGCTCTATCACAGCCTAAAATCGCTAGAAGAAACACTGGATAACGTAAGTAAGCTTCAACACCAAATGGTGCACACCGAAAAAATGGCGGCAATTGGTCAGCTTGCAGCAGGTGTCACTCATGAAATCAATAACCCTGTGAGCTTTGCTCTATCGAACATAAAGCTTTTGAACGAGTACGTTAGCGATTTGATCAGCCTTGACCAACTCGCTATGCAAAGCAAAGAAGACAATGGGGACTTTAGCGCTTATGTTGCGTATCGAGAAAAAATCGACATTGATCACTTAGCGCTAGACATCAGTGAACTTTTGACAGAAACAACCCAAGGGTTGGAACGTATTCGAGAAATATCCCACAATTTCAAAAAAGCTTCACACAAAGGGACAACCGAACTCACACCGATTGACATCAACGAATGCGTTGAAACGGCCCTAAAAGTCGTTAACGGTGAAATTAAACATTCACTAACACTGAAAAAGAACCTTGATTATGTTCCTCAAGTCATGGGTTCCACAACTCAATTACAGCAAGTCTTCATCAATTTATTTATCAATGCCAAACACGCAACACCTGATAAAGGAGAACTCACAGTAGTAACAGAGCCTATTGATATGGGAGATAAAGACTGGGTAAAAATAACAGTAAGAGACACAGGCAAAGGCATTAAACACGAGGACTTAGTCCACATATTTGAACCCTTTTTTACAACAAAAGAGGTCGGAAAAGGTACAGGGCTGGGGCTTTCCATAACCTATGAGATTATAAAGCACCATAAGGGCTCCATTGAGGTGGCCAGCGAGCCAAATAAAGGCACAACCTTTACTATTCTTTTACCTGGTTTGTAAGTGACTAGAAATCGGATTCTAGTATCAATAAATCAATATCTTGCCGTATTCTGAATTAAATTGAGATCTAAACTGCACCTTTAGGTTACTTGGGTATACAATACTTCCATACCCTCTCTCAAAGACAAAAACTGTGGCTCTTAAACCTACTATATACAAATTTCGTATCACGTTAACGGATATGAACAGAGATTATTACGATTCTCTGAATCTAACGATTGCTCAACACCCTTCTGAAAATGAACAACGCATGATGGCTAGAGTCATCGCATTTTGTTTAAATGCCCAAGAAGGGCTTGAATTTACCAAAGGTCTTTCAAGCATTGAGGAACCAGATATCTGGCAGAAAAGCTTAGATGACCAAATCCAACTTTGGATTGATGTCGGCGAACCTGATGTAGAACGAATCAAAAAATCCACTCGCTTGGCAAAAAAAGTGCACGTATACAGCTTTAACACCAAGTCGAATGTATGGTGGAATCAAAACCAAGGCAAGATAGGCATGCTGGATGCGTCTGTTACCCGACTCGATTGGGATGGCATTGAACAACTCGCCTCTTTGGTCACTCGCACTATGGACCTGTCTGTGATGTTAACAGGTAACTCTGTGTTTGTTACCGCCGATAACGGTGATTGCGAGATTGTTTGGGAAACGTTAAAAGACGCATCCTAATGACCAATCTCACTGACATTTTAGCCTCTGCCGGTATGAACGAATTAACACTCTCAAGCGAAGACCAAGTCAGAAGCCGCAATATCATCAAAACATGCGATGCAATATTCAACCAAGCTTGTCAAAATAACCCAGAGAAAAGCCCTTTTGATATGGCGCTTGGGACGCTTACAAAGGCTCAAATGGAGCTGATGGTCAATATTGAAACACAAGCCGATAAATTAAAAAGTATGGGTGACAT
The DNA here is from genome assembly GCF_002835515.1 of Vibrio sp. vnigr-6D03. NCBI lineage: Bacteria > Pseudomonadati > Pseudomonadota > Gammaproteobacteria > Vibrionales > Vibrionaceae > Vibrio > Vibrio sp. vnigr-6D03. Next base: position 16,889 of record NZ_PIZL01000026.1, on the reverse strand, counting down.
CATTCAAGATACGCTGGGTGATGAGCATTCCAATAAATTCAGCGCTGAATTGCCGAAAGATCTACTTTGCTGTACGCGATTATGGTTAATGGCTCAAGGCTATCTACTAATGGACTTCAGCCTGGCAAATGATCACGCTACTCAAACCAGTGAAGCGCTTGCAATGGTAGAGAACTCCGATATCGAAAAAACGCGTACTGAACTAATGAAAGCCTTTTACATCGGTAAGTCTCACAATTCGGTGGTTGCGAAACATTCGGTATTTTCTAAGGTTTCATCTTGGTTCTCGAAAACCTTTAGCTAACGTAAATTTACGCCACCATACCCATTCAAATTAGCCATGATAAATCAAAAGGGAGCAAGCGCTCCCTTTCTGTTTCTGCATCCAAGATAGAAAGAACAAAAAACTATACAGTTCCACAGCCCTATTTCGCTAAAGATATGAACAGCTATTGCTCAATGTTTCTTATAACCCGACATGGGTTGCCTGCAGCAACAACATTGCTAGGAATATCTTTCGTTACCACGCTTCCAGCCCCAATTACAGAGTTATCTCCAATCGTGACGCCAGGGCAAATAATGCTCCCTCCCCCTATCCACACATTGTCGCCAATACGAATTGGCTTCGCATACTCTAAGCCCTCAGTTATCCGTGTTTTCACGTCTAAAGGGTGTGTCGCGGTATACACTTGTACGCTTGGTGCAAACATAACGTTGTCACCAATTTCGACTGAATTGGCATCCAAAATCGTGCAACCAAAGTTAGCGTAAAAGTTCTCCCCCACCACAATGTTACTTCCATAATCACAGTAAAAAGGGGGTTCTAAATAAACCTCGCCCTTTGCTTCAGGTAGCAGCGCGGCAATGGCATCTTGCCACTCTTTGCTATTTGGTAGACTCTGATTTAGCTTTTGTAGCCAATATCGACAAGCAATACGCTCGCTGTGAATTTCATCATCCCAAGGCTCATACAATTCGCCCGCTAGCATCTTCTCTTTTTCAGTGGTCATTTACTTACCTTCAATTTGAGGTGATTGAATTCATACTAGCCAAATCAATAAGTTCAAAATTAGGGCAAAATCAAAGGACATAAAAAAAGACCACATTTTGCGGTCTTTTTATACTTTTCTGCATCAAGTTAGTAACGAATACCTAATTCATAGCTACTGTTTGTGTGCTTTCTTCATATCATCGATCATGATTTGAGTCGCAGTCACACCACTCGCCGAAATGTACCAAACAGGTGCACTAACATATGTAATGTTGTTGTTTTTGAACGCATTGGTTTTCTTGATAAGAGCGTTATCAAGTTGCTTCCTCGCTTCACCTTTCGATGCACCGATTGCTTCATCGCGATCTAAAACAATAAGTACATCAGGATTCGCTTTCGCGATGAACTCATAGCTAATGTTGTCGCCGTGCGACTTAGCTTTGATGTCTTCGACCGCTTGCTGGAAGCCGAACAACGTATGAATGTAACCATAACGAGACTCTAAGCCAAATGCACCAATTTTGCCGCCACCAGTAATGATAGCTAACGCTTTAGCACCTGAATTCTTTGATAACTCTTGAAGCCCTTCGATTTGTCTTTGTTTGTCTTGGATTAGCGCTTCTACAACGTCTTGTTTTTCAAAAACCTCGCCTAGCATACGCCAAGCTTTCTTTGTTGAACCCCAGTAATCCTTTGAATCTGCTAAGAAAAGGATTGTAGGTGCAATTTTAGAAAGCTCTTCCATAGAGCCAGAACTACGGTTACTAACAATAATCAGATCAGGCTTCATACTGTAAATAGCTTCAAAATTAGGCTCGAACAATGACCCTGCTGCCTTATACTTATCGTCCTTATACTTGCTCAGATAAGTTGGCAAATGACCCTTCACAACCCCTACTGGTTCAATACCAATTGCATCAAGAACATCGAGGCTATCTTGACCTAAAACCACAACATTTTTAGGTTTAGACTCTAGGGTCGTCTTCCCCATTTGATGTTCAACAGTAATGGACTTTGCTGTTGCGACACTGGCAAACAGTACACTTAATCCAATAAGTGCACTTTTCAGCAAGGTTTGCGATGTTTTCATTGTCTTTCCTTAATTCACTATTTCTAGTTTTGCCTTAAAAAAGTTGGTTAGAATGACCAACTCACGTTGAATCTGATGTCTCTGCCTGCATTCGCGAAGCCACGTGCAACGGTACTGTTGCCATAAATGTAGTAAGATGCGTGATCAAAGTAGTATTCATTAAACACGTTCTTCACTGACAATGTTAATGCCAACTCCTCATCCGTTAGCGGCATCCAACGAGCGTAAAGATCATGCACACTGTAGCCTGCTTTTTCGTTTTCAGTTGCCGCGTTACCTGTTTCAGTCAAGCGCTCTACAATCTTTGTATTCCAGCCAAATTCCATCGTTTCTTGTGGCTGATAAATGAAATCTAAAATCCATGTGTCACCTACAGATGTTCCGATAGTCATGTTGTCGTCTGTCAGTGGTTCACCATCTAACTTAGGACTGGATTGGCTGTAGCTAAGCCTTGTAGATAAGTCACCCACTTCGTAGCCTGCAAACGCATTCGCACCTTTGTTGGTCAATTTGCCAACATTGGTCATTTCTTTGCCTTTGTTGCTTACAACATCTTCGATTTCACTATCGAAAAGAGTGATACCGGCGCTAAAACCATTGTTATAGTACTTTGCACCGACTTCAGCATTCGTTGCTTTTTCTGGCTTACGGTTCGGGTCGTTGTATCTGTTATCCAGAACAAACAACTCTTTGGTTTGCTGACCTCTAAACGCTTTAGCGTAACTTGCAAATACGTCCAGCCCGTCGATCACGGTGAACGTAGCTCCTACATTTGGGCTAAAACCATTGGAGTCGAATTCAACATCTTTACTATCGGTAAGCTTGTAGGTGTCGTATCGAGCACCGGCCGTAAGCAATAACTTCTCCGTTGCTTGCCAATCATTTTGTGCAAACAAACCATACACAGTCCCTTTTTCAGTACTGTCACTTCCACCTGTGCTCAGTTTTGCGTTGTCTTGCTTAAAATCCACGCCAACGACAAATGAATGATTACCTAGTTGGCTAGTGTTAAACACCTTACCGCCATACGTATTCATGCTTCCTGCACTGGTTCCCCAACGCGGGTGATCTTTGTGCGTTAGCGTTTGTTCGTTGGTGTATATCGTTGTATCAACGTTGACGTAATCGCTCATTGCAATTTGGTGGTTCAATGTCAGTGTTTGACGACCTGTTTCTTGCTGCAATACCGCATTTTTCTTACTAGGCACCCAATGCGGACGATTTAACTTTTCACCACTGTCGTCACTGAAATCATAACTAATAGAGAGTTTTTGTGTATCCGTTAGATTTCCTGAAAGCTTTACTAACGCAAATTTCTGTTTCGAACCGCTGTAATCTTGCTCATCACCATTGCCATCGACTATGTTCTTGGAATCTTTGTAGCTAAAACTGGCTAACACGCCCCAGTCTTCCGTTACGTTTCCATAAAGGCTTGCTGACGTTTTATATGCGCTATTATTACTGTAATAACCTGCTTTAACGTTACCGCCGAATTGCTCTCCACCATTAAGTAGGTCTTGAGCATCTTTGGTTTCAAATTTAATCGCACCACCCAGTGCTCCAGGACCATCTGTCGCACGACCAGCGCCTGCATTAACCTCTACTCTTTTTAAGAGCTCAGGTTCAATGGATAAACGCCCTTGGTGATGGAAAAGATTACCGGATTGTTCAGCACCATCTACGCTAACGTTCAACATCGTGTCTTCTAAACCACGAACGTAAATTTTTTGCGATACGGAAGAAGAGCCACCAACACTTACTTCCGATTCTTTACGGAAGACATCGTTTAAATCGTTCGCTTGAGCGTTTTCTAACGCGCTTTGATCGATAGAAATGTCAACGGGTTGATGTTGACTTCCTTTTACTTCGATAACTTCAATATCGTCTTGTGCAACGCTTACGGTTGATACCAGTAACAATGCACTTGCAATAGGTGTTAATTTAAATTGAGAAATTGAGTTCACGGACAACTCCATTGGTAATGAGAACTATTATCGCCGTGAATTCTGCTTATCCATCCCTATTGAGTAAATCACTTTTACAAGTGTTACATATCAAACCATTATGCATCATGTGGCAAGGTGATGATCATTTCTAGACCATCAGTTGCATTGTTTACCGCTATGATTTTTCCTTTAACGGATTCTATATGTCGTTTAGCCAGCGCGAGCCCAACACCAAATCCGCTACGCCCTTCGTTGTTTTTTTGTTTTACTTTGAAAAACGGCTTAAAGATTTGAGAAAGCATCGACTCAGGAACACCCGGACCAGAATCTCGAATTTTTAAAACAACCTCATTTCCCATTCTTTCCGCAGATACATGAAAACTTCCCTGCTCTGGCGTATATCGGAGACCATTACGGATTACGTTCTCAATTGCTTGCCCTAAGGCGCGTTGGCTAGAATGGCTTAGGACTAAATGATCGGGTAGCGATGCTGATATCTTGGCATTTGGATATTCGAACGATGCATCTTCAATGATTGAATCTACCAATTCCGTTAGATCGAACGTTTCTTTTCGAAGATCAGGTCGTTCGTTCTCTATCCAAGCAAGAGTTAGCGTATCTTCCGCTAATTGACGTACATTGCGCACTTCCGTTTCGATCCGATTGAACATGCCTTTTACATCGATACCGCGCTCGATACAGTTCAGCGCCAATTCTATTCGGCTAATTGGTGTTCGAATCTCGTGAGACATATCGCTAATCAGGTTTCGGTGGTGTTCAATAACCGTCGACGTACGCTCTGCCATTTCATCAAACGTTTTGGCGATTTCACCAAACTCGTCGTTACTGTTTATTTCTGAGTTCCCTATTCGTTCCTGATAGTTCCCTCGGCTAAATTCTTGCGTCGCATTGTGAAAACGCTGTAGTGGTTTCATCACGTAGCGGTAGATATAAACCGTTAAAGCGAGTAAGGCCATAAATGGGATAACAAAACGGAACAACCAAAATGCATGAGACATATACGTACCCGGTCTCATTCGATCAGGTAGTATGATTAAAAAGTGATAATTCCCTTGCCTAAGAGCCACTTCCATAATGGGATTGTCCGGAAAATAAAGGTGTATTTTCCAATCAACATTTCGACCGATCCCATACCCTTCAAAAAATCGTTGGTTAAGCGCATTCCCACCGATTACATCCAACTGTGAACGCACGAGGGTAGCCCACGTATCTTCTTGAACCGCCAGTTCTTTTAACCAAAGATCCAACTCGTCTAATCGGTTTTCGTCTACTAAATCTTGTGCTTTGCTACCCCAAGCGAGAATTTCATCTCGATGCGACTGCTTGATGTAGCTCATTTTTTCTTCAGATAGAATCGCAACACTGTGAAGCAATGAGAAAAAGATGACGACGCCTAGTGAAAGGATGATAAACAGTCGCCAAAAAAGCACTTTCTTCATACAAACAGATAACCTTTACCGTGAACAGTTTTTATACGGGTTGAAGGCATGCCTTCAGCAACAAGCTTTTTACGAATTCGACTCAGGTGCATATCTAGGCTTCGATCGTATTGGCAAAAATCACGATCCAGCACAGCTTGATATAGATAAGGCTTAGATTGCACATGCCCTTTGTTTTGGGCTAACGTCCACAACAGTTTGAACTGAATAGGCGTGAGTTGAACATCGGCAGGCTCTTCTTTTGCCTGAACCGTTACGATTTGCGTGTACTTGTTAAGGATAAGTTCTTCATGAGTAAGTTGAGATGAACTGCTTATGGGCTTACTACGTGACTGCGTGCGCCTTAAAATGGCTTCTATTCGCAAACATATCTCGGTGAAGCTGCATGGCTTAGAGATGTAATCATCAGCACCAAATTGTAACCCACGGATCCTGTGCTCTTCTGCGCCATAAGCAGTCAGCATAATGACTGGTGTGCTTGAATGTTCGCGGACAAAGTTCAATAACTCAAAGCCATCAACATCAGGTAAATCGACATCCAACACAATCAAATCAAACGAGCTCGTCTTCATGCACTCTAACGCCGCTGAACCCGATTCAAAACTTGTTACATTGTATTGTTGAGACGACAATAATGCCGAAAGTTGAGAGTTAAGATCTGGGTCATCCTCTACCAATAACAGGTTAATTTCTTTCTCATTGGTACTGCTTTCAAATGCTGAAGAAAGCTCAAAACTATTGACCGCGTCAAACATATTTCCATATCCAATCTAACTATAATGAGAATCATTATCATCTTATTAAAAAGCAAAATCAATGTGATCTGTTTAATATTATTATGTTTTATTTTGCTTGCTGTTCTGCGTCTTTTCTTTTGTCGACTTTGTGCTGATCTTCTGTACGCCCATGCTTCCAGTAACTGCTGATGTAAATTTCATCTCTTTCAACTTCACGCTCGTTTCTGAAGTATTTCCTAAGTTGTCTCATGGTTGAGAACTCGCTCGCACACCATATGCCTGGTTTGCCTTCAATCCACTGTTGCTTTTCAACCGTAGAAGCCAGTGATTCAGAATCACCCTTAATTACCCAATGGAATTCTACACCTTCGGGCGCATCAATCTCTTGTATGTCTTCTGGTGTATTTACTTCAAAAACGGCGTATCCCTTAAGGCTGCGATCAAGGCTCTCAAGCACGGTTGAAGCGCCCGGCAAACCCGTCATGTCTGCCACAATGAAACACCAATCAGTATTAGGTTCTATCGTTTTAACGCTGCCAGGACCGCGAACAGAGAGACGCTCTCCGACTTGAGCCTGCTGTGCCCAATATGAAGCAAGACCGGCTTCAATGCTGTTTCCATGAGTCACAAAATCTACATCGATTTCGTTGTTTTCTTTATCAAGTCGGCGAATGGAGTACGTTCTTAGAGTTGGGTTACTCAGTGAGCCGTTTTCAAGATGGCTTTGACCTTTTTCGGTAAACTCTAGCTTGATGTATGCACCCGCAAAATCATCAGCAAATGTCTGAACACACTCACCACTAAACGTAATTCTGAGCATGGATGGGGTAATGAACGATTTTGATTTAACAGATAAAACCTGAGTCATTAATTTGTCCTTTATATTGAAGCATTTGAAGAATGCAGATAAAAATCGTTTTTTCATTGAGTATAAGCTCTCGGAAATGACGGACGTTACGCGACGCTCCCTTCATGACACTGAGACAGAAATTAGGCACTGAAACAAAGAGTAAGGTCAGAATCCCGAATTTTGGGTTGCTTAGGTATGAACTTCTTTATTGGTAATACATACAAATACGCTGACCATTCACTTCATGTATTTGGAAGTCAGTTTCATAGATTTCCGCTAACACGTTGGAGTCAATAACTTCACTTACAGTTCCACGAGCTGCCACTTTTCCTTTTTTTAATGCCACAATATTGTCGGAATAACAGGAAGCAAAATTGATATCATGAATCACGATGACCACGGCTTTCTTTAAGTCATGTGCTAACGTTCGAATATTTTTCATGATCTGAAGTGAGTGCTTTATATCAAGATTATTAAGAGGCTCATCAAGAAAGACGTAATCCGTATCCTGAGCCACAACCATTGCAATGAATGCCAGTTGCCTCTGCCCACCACTCAGTTCATCGAGATATTTGTCTTCTATCTCCTTAAGATCTAAATAGTTGATCGCCTTGTCGATCACTTCGACATCATGTTTCCCCAGTTTTCCACCGCTGTGAGGAAATCGACCAAATGAGACAAGCTCACGAATCGTAAATCGCATGTTCAAATTGTTAGATTGTCTAAGCACTGCCAAACGTTTTGCCAGTTCCTTCGTATCCCAATCCGCGATTTCTTTCGTGTCGATGAAGACTTGTCCTTCATCCCTTTGCAACAAGCGACTCGCCATGGACAACAGTGTGCTTTTACCTGCACCATTAGGACCAATGATTGACGTAACCTCACCTTTCACAAAGGACGCACTAGCCTGGTCGACGACTTTATAGTTACCAAATGCTTTGGTAAGTTTTTCAATTTTAATCATGATGCAACCACTACACTTTCTGCCTGATCAGCAAGGAAAGAAAATACAAACCACCAACAAAATTCACGATGACACTCAACGTTGTTTCAAATTCAAATACGCGCTCTATCACCCACTGCCCACTTAATAACATGCAAACCCCCATTAACGAGGCACCCGTCATCAAAATCTTATGGCGATAGGTGTTAAAGCATTGCCGAGTCAAGTTAGCGACCAACAAGCCGAAGAAAAGAATAGGTCCAACCAACGCTGTTGAAACGGCAATCAAAATAGAAACCAACACCAAAACTTGTTTCGTTACTTTGTTTACGTCTACACCTAGGCTCAATGCGTTATCTTTATCGAGCCAAAAGACATCCAGTTTGTTGTGTAAGAAATACAAACACCCAATAACAATGGATAGAGGAATCAAGCACAAATAGACTAGGTCACTGTTTACATTATTAAAACTCGCAAACATGGCACCTTGAAGGAAAGAAAATTCTGTCGGGTCCATTACCATCATAAAGAAGCCCGCGATATTGGAAAACAGCTGCCCAAAAATCACGCCAGTCAGTAGAAGCGTCATGATATTGGGGTTTTCTCGACGAAAGTAAAAACTGAAAAGTGCTAGCGAGAAACCCACCATAACGGCAACGGATATCGAGAATTTAACGAATGAACTGAGTAACACGGAACCCACACCACCCAAGATCACCAAAATACTGACTTGAATGAGTACATACAGCGAATCAAACCCCATGATACTTGGGGTTAATATTCGATTGTGTGTGATTGTTTGAAACACCAAAGAAGACTGTGCGATCGCAATGGAGGCAATAACAATCGCCATCACTTTAGGGGTTCGACGAGATAAAAAGTACTCATAATTATCTGCGTTAAGTCCCACCCCAACAAACAGAAAAACAAACAACAAAGCGACGATTAGAAAACCAGTTAAGACGATTCTGTCACGCATTATGCTTTCCTCTCAAAATGAGGAACAAGAAAGCCGTGCCACCAAGAATACTAATGATCATGGAAATAGGGACTTCATAAGGGAATATGATGAGCCTGCCAGCAACATCACAGACTAGAACGAGAATCGCTCCGCACAGTGCCGTATAAGGGATATTTCGGCGAATATTATCTCCCATATATGCGGCAACTAAGTTAGGAATTATCAGCCCTAAAAATGGCAATTCACCAACAATCATCACTATGCTGGCGGAAGTAACGGAGACCAACATAACGCCCACAACCACAACCTGTTGGTAATTAAGCCCTATGTTTGTTGCGAAATCCTTACCCATTCCAGCGGCAGATAACCTAGCCGCATACCAATAACTAAAGACGGCAACAGGAACGGCGATATAAAGCAGTTCGTAATTGCCTTGTAGAACAGTAGAAAAGTTCGCTATCGCCCATGTCGATAAGCTTTGGACGAGGTTAAATTTGTAAGCAATAAAGGTCGCGGCAGCCGATACGACATTACCGAAAATGATACCTACCAAGGGAACGTATATCGCATTCTTAAACTGAATGGTGTTGATGAACCTTACGAAAAGTAACGTACCAAGAATTGATGTACCAAAGATTAGAAATAGATTTTCACCGTGACCAAATATAAGGATGCTAAGTAAGTACCCCAACATCGCGCATTCGATGGTGCCCGACGTAGAAGGTGCGGCAAAGCGGTTTTGGCTAATTTGCTGCATGATAAGACCAGCAATACTCAACCCTGCACCTGCCAGCCAAATCGCCAGCAAACGTGGAATGCGGCTAATCAGCAATATTTCCCAAGCAGCTTCATCGCCTTCCAGGAGCTTTTGCAAGCTCAAGTCGACCACACCGACAAAAAGTGATCCTGCACTTAATATAATTAAAACAAAAACTAACTTAAACACAGCAAGCTGTAACCTCAATACTAATCATTCTTATTCAAAAAACGACTTAAAATATACCATCCTCTATTAAAATCCTAGTCATCGATACAATATTTACTTTTTTGAACAAGCGATTGCGCTTTTCTAAAGAGATAGAGGCATCTAGCCACTTAAGTCGGAGAATAGAGTACCGTTATCTCTGTCAATGTATTGGCATTGAGCAGGATTTAGGATAAGTTCTGTTGTCGTTTCGATATTATTATCAATGCAACACCTGCAGTAAGGAGCAAGCAATGAAGTTGATACGTTGGTTTTTGGGTAAGATCATTCTAGGATTGAATTTTGTTTTCTCACCAAAGGGTGTAAAACGAGATCAGAATGAACAGCAAATCATCAACCAAAAAACCAAGCAGCTGTCTCTTTACCAATTCGAAGCTTGCCCATTTTGCGTGAAAGTTCGCCGTGAAATGAAAAGGCAATCATTGAACATTGAGTTGCGCGATGCGAAAAATAATGCAACTCACAGAGAAGAATTAGAAAATGGCGGCGGACGAGTGAAAGTACCTTGCCTTCGCATAGAAAAAGACGGTGAAACGAAGTGGATGTATGAATCTGGCGATATCGTTGCGTATCTCCAAAAAGAATTCGCGTAATTAATCTCGCCTACTTTTGTTAATAAACCTAGCTTTTATTAATACACCTAACTTTACAAATCTATAATGCCGCAGCGTTTATCTGCGGCATTTATACCTTAGAAAAGCGTAAAGATACTCGGGTATCTGCCCTTCAAAGGCTCGTTATTAGGTAACCTCAGCTCAGGTTAAGTAACTGAGAGATCAGACTCTTTGGTTTCTCTACGTTCCACTTCTATTTCATTAATTTCATCGTTATCTGAATTGATGTGTTCCGATTCGAACAAAGAATTATCGCTATTGTAGTATCGGACAACAAACGGCGTAAGCATGACGGACGAAGGAAAAAAGCGCTTCATAACATAACCCTCTTTAGTAAATTAAGGTTATGGTAATTCGGCGCTTTTCATAAAATAATGACGTAAAACAAAGAAGGTTTACACTGAGTAATCTTAGCTTAAAAGCGTGAAGTGCAATCCAAGTTTAACCCAGTAAAAGTGTTTGTAACTCTTTCCAGCACTTTACTTCATAGTGTGGAGTGATCCCCTCTGGTGTGGGCGCTTCGTCAACATTTAACCAACACGTCTCTATTCCAGCATTCAAACCACCTAGAACATCTGAATGTGGGTTATCTCCCACCATCAACACTTGTTTTTTATCTGGGAAACCCATCTTTTCAATCGCTACGTTAAAAATAGCGACATCGGGCTTAGCTGTTCCAACTTCTTCAGAAATAATAACGTGGTCGAAAAAATGACTTAACCCCGTTCGTTCTAGACGAATACTTTGCAGCTGAGTAAACCCATTCGTGATGATCCCAAGGCGAGCATGTTTACTGATTTTCTCCAACGCTTCGACAACAAAAGGCAGCGGTTTACAAATGTCAGCCATCGCATCAAGAAATAACCGATTCAATTCAGACGGATGGACGTTAAGTCTTTCTCCCCAAGCAACAAAACGGTCCTCCTGAAGTTGTTGCGCGGAAATTTCTCCATCCTGATACTTGACCCACAGTGGCTTATTCACTAACTGGTATTCGTCAAAATCTTCTCTGCTGAATTCAACACTTAGGCGGGAAAACATTGTTTGTAAGCCTTGGTATGCGTCAAAGCTGAACAGAGTTTCATCCGCATCAAACAATACCCAACTGTATTTCATACTACGTTCCTTTTCATGCTTATAATTTGATCTAATGGCAATGCTTAAAGTTTAATGAAACTGATTTTATACGCTCGTCATCTCAAGAACCATGCAATAAATTTGAAATGTAGTATTCCAATACCACCACTTAATCACAAAACCCATGAATAATACCGGCCTAGCGCGCCTAGCTAAAAAAGCAATAGCACCCCAACAACAATCAGGAGCGATACATGACAAAAGCAATACACTCCATGATTCGGGTTTTCGATTTAGATAAATCGCTCGACTTCTACAACAAAGCCCTTGGCTTATCTGTTGAAGATCGCTTTGACTTCGATGGTTTTTCTCTTATCTATCTTAGAAATGAAGAAACCAGTTTCGAGCTTGAACTGACTTACAATCATGACCAGCAAGAACCTTATACTCATGGTTCAGGTTACGGTCATTTAGCAGTATCAGTGGAAAACATCGATAAGCACTATCAGATCGTTACTGAGTTTGGATTAGATCCGACACCAGTTAAAGAGTTTTTCCACAATAACGAGCGTTTGGCTAAGTTCTTTTTCTTGCAAGACCCAGATGGGTACAAGATCGAGTTCATAGAGCGGGACGGTCGATTCGAATAAGAAATGTCATTTCTGGTCAAACAGAAGTGCGAATAATAAAGAGCCTCACTTCGTAAAAAGTTAGGGTTCATCTCTCATCCTTGTCTTTGGCTGTTTAGTTTTCAGACCCCCTCGGCACACTCCAACCCTCATATGTGTCGAGGAAAATTAAACCGCCCCTTTTCTTTTTATACCCTGTTTACCAATTGATAATTTTTGAAACGTAACATTCAACACGATAACTATCCATACAATAACTATTCGTACAATAACCATTAGGAAACACTATGATTCATTTACTTGCTTGCTTTAAAGCCAAATCGGGAAAAGAAACAGAACTTCAACAAATGCTAAGTGCAATGGTTGAACCTACTAAGGCAGAACCTGGATGCCTACGATATGAATTGTTTGAGGATAATGGCGAAGAAGGCCATTTTATTTTTAACGAATGCTTTGTTGACCAAAGCGCATTTGAGGAGCATCAGGCGACCGCCCATTTCGCTCATCTTATTGAAAATGTGAACGACCTTATTTCAGAAGAAATCAAAATTATTACTCTCTCGCCAATTGCGAGCTAAAACCGCTCCTCTTCAATAACGCCTTTACTATCTGATAGTTAACTAACCTCACATGCGAGTTACATCAAGCATGCTGAGGTTATTTTAACGCTTCTTTTGAGAATGTAGCTTTTGTATGGCTTAGTTGCTGAAATCCATTGAACCTCTGCTTAGTCCCACATTCAGGTCCCAGGTCTTCGTTAAAAGCCTCTAAGACTAAGTATTGCAGGGAGGCGGGCTATACGTTGTCCGATGAAGATAGATAGGAAAGCAGAACCTATGCTCAGCTCAAAAATAAAAAAACGCCTTTGACAGTCAAGCTCTGCCAAAGGCGCTTGTCCTCCACCCCGAGGATAAAATCTAAATCATCAATTGGAAATAAGCTTTCTTATTGAGCTTAATTAAAATTTAGAACATCCTTACTTAAGCGCAAGCTTAATTTAAAATTTTTCATATATTTATGTAAAAACCACCCAAAAGGACTAGTTTCTAACCAAACCAAGTCAAAGTATGAAAGATTCCTCATCCAACTGTTTCAAGATCGAGATCGCAAAGCGAAAACAACCCACCAACGTTTATGTCATATGAGCTCAAATTTATAAGATCCATATGATACTGTACTTCCGTTAAGCAACCCGGAACCCACGTACGCCAAGTAACTACAAGATACTTGGCGTCGTATGTTTTATTTTACACCGCGTTTCGCCTTAGAGTAGAACGCGTTGCCTATTTATTGCTCTGTTAATTATTCACTACAAGGATTCGTTATGAACTTCTCAGCAAAAATGGTTGTTGTCATTGCTATTGGTGCGGCACTGTACGGCATTGGTGGATTACCCATGTTTGGTATCCCTGTTTTTGCCAATACAACACTGAAACCAGCCATGGCCGTATTGGCTCTGTTTTCCGTTATGTTTGGACCGGTCGTCGGCTTTTTGGTTGGATTCATTGGCCATTGGGTAACAGACTTATTTGCTGGCTGGGGCGTGTGGATTACGTGGGTGTTAGGTTCCGGAGTCGTTGGTTTGGTCATGGGGCTGTTCCCTGTTCTGACTCGAGATCGACTAAAGCAAGGTGAACTCCCTGTCAAAGACTACGTCCTGTTTGTCCTTTTAGCGCTCATTGGTAACATTGTCGGCTACGGTTGCTCCGCATTTTTGGATACCATTCTCTACGCCGAACCGTTTACTAAGGTCTTTACTCAGCTCACCATTATTGCCTCAGCCAATACCGTTCTGATTGCTATAGTTGGGTACTTTATTCTCAAATCCGTTGCGAAAAGAAAAAAGCAGAGCCGAAACTTATCGGAGGCTTAAGTGTTGGGTTCTATCGAATTCTCTAACGTCTCTTTTCGATATGAGTCGCTGGAAAAGCCGACTTTAAACAACATCAATCTGAGGATAGAGAAAGGCGAGAAAATTCTCATCATCGGACCCAGCGGAAGCGGAAAGACGACGCTGGGTCACTGCCTTAATGGGCTTATCCCTTCAGCAATCGACGGGCATGTTACGGGCAGCTTGTCCATCAATGGAGTCACATCCAACACAATGAAACTCCATGACTTCACTGAGCAGATTGGCACTGTACTGCAAGATACCGACAGTCAATTCGTTGGGTTAAGTGTGGCTGAAGACATCGCTTTTGCCCTTGAGAACCAGCTCGTTCCAAACGATGAAATGCTCGAAACAATGCGAGATACTGCACAACTCATCGACCTTGAATCTTTACTGCATCATTCTCCACATGACCTTTCCGGTGGACAGAAACAACGAGTTTCACTTGCAGGAGTGATGGTGGATGACGTCGACTTGCTGTTGTTTGATGAACCACTAGCGAGCCTAGACCCAAAAACAGGCAAGCGAACCATCGAAATCATTGACCAAATTCATCGTGATACCGGAAAAACCATCGTCATCATTGAACATAGGCTGGAAGATGTCCTACATCGAAGCGTAGACAGAGTCATCTTAATGGAAGGCGGTGAAATCATCGCAGATATGACGCCAGATGCCTTGCTACATTCAAACCTTTTGATAAAACATGGTATCCGCGAGCCCCTTTACCTTGCAGCGTTAAAACACGCAAACTGTCGATTAGACCCTTCTATGCCAATCGCTAATTTAAGTGCGATTCCTGTGGGCAGCTTTCAGCCTGAACTCGTAAAATGGATGACATTTGATAACCCCATTACAACGCCAATACACTCGAAAACACTGCTAAAAGTCGACAAACTCACTTTTTCTTATGATGGTGGAAAAAACGCCCTTGAAGATGTCTCATTTGAAGTTAAAAAAGGCGAATTTGTCTCAATACTTGGCAAGAATGGTTCTGGGAAGTCGACTCTTACCAAGCTGGTGATGGGTGTACTCAAGCCGGATTCTGGCTCAATTTCGATGAACGATGCCAACATGGCGGATCTTTCTATATTTGAACGTAGCCAAAAAGTTGGAGTCGTAATGCAAAACCCAAATCATATGATTTCGCACCATATGATCTTTGATGAAGTGGCATTTGGGCTTAGAAACCTCGGTTTGCCCGAACCTGACATTGAAGAAAGGGTTTTGCACGTTTTAGAACTGTGCGGGCTAAAACAATATCGCCATTGGCCAATCGAGGCGCTAAGTTACGGGCAGCGCAAACGTGTGACCATCGCATCCATATTAATATCAGAACCGGAACTGCTTATCCTAGATGAACCGACAGCTGGACAAGACTATCGCAACTATACGTCGATGTTGAATTTCATTAAGGCACTCAACCAGAAGTTAGGCATTACCGTTTTAATTGTGTCACACGATATGCACTTAGTTCTTGAATACACCACCCGTTCAGTCGTGATTTCAGATGCAAAACTCATCGCTGATGCCCCCGTCACGGATGTGTTCAGCCAGCCAGATTTGCTAGACAGTGCCAACCTTGCTCCGACAAGTTTGTACGAATTAGCGGCGAAAGCAGGCATAGATAATTCGAATGAATTAATGCGCCGCTTTATCTCGCAAAGCACCTCTATGGAGGGGGTATGAACAACGCCACAAAAATGAATTTTGGCATCAATTACATCAATACAGGCTCGCCTCTTCACCAATTGAATGGCATAACCAAATTCGTAATATTTGCTGCTTGGGTTACCGTTGTTCTGACGACATTTGATTTACGCGTTTTACTCCCAATGATTGCATTAGGGATACTGCTGTTAAAAGTAAGCCGAGTCCCTTTTCGAGTTTATCGCCCGCTATTTATCGCCACGGTAAGTGTGCTCTCGCTCAATGCTGTCTTTATGTATCTTCTCGCGCCGAGGCAAGGCGCTGAACTCATTGGCAGCGAACACCTTTTATTGCCGTTGTGGGGCAACTATTCGCTATCGCAAGAGACACTGTATTACCTTATAACGGTGACACTAAAATACTTCAGTATGTTCCCAATTGCTTTGGTCTTTGTGTTTACCACCCACCCAACCGAATTTGCAGCCAGCTTAAATCGCA
Organism: Vibrio sp. vnigr-6D03; assembly: GCF_002835515.1. NCBI lineage: Bacteria > Pseudomonadati > Pseudomonadota > Gammaproteobacteria > Vibrionales > Vibrionaceae > Vibrio > Vibrio sp. vnigr-6D03. The sequence continues at coordinate 567 of NZ_PIZL01000026.1, read as the reverse complement.
TTGGTATTCCTTACAAAATTGCTTATGCGGTGAGCCTAACACTGCGTTACTTACCTGAAGTAAAGAAAGACTTTGTTAATATCATGCATGCTCAACAAGCTAGAGGGCTTGATCTCTCTAAGAATGCTCCTTTATTTCAAAGAATTCGAAATGTAGCCCACATTCTCGGTCCGCTTATTTTTTCTAGCCTAGACCGTGCCGACACCATATCAAACGCCATGACTCTCAGAGGTTTTGGCAAAAACAAATCCCGAACTTGGTACAGTTCAAAACCTCTTACGACGATAGATAAAGGGGTAATGTCTGCCGTAATGATCATCGTCTGTTTAGCGTTTGTGAAGCGATACCTTGAACCCACCCTATTCTGGTACCCATTTTAGCGTGAATGAAAAGACATCTAACTTATCAGTTACACGAAGAATTTGTGGTGCATCCAAAATACGGGCGAACAGGTAATTAAAACATTGTTTTAATTAAATTATTAGGCACAATAGCACTTGCTACATATGATTTCGCTTGATTAAAACAGGAAGCCCGCAACTTGCGGGCTTCAGACTGCTGACAAAG
>NZ_PIZL01000025.1:0-67715 GCF_002835515.1 Vibrio sp. vnigr-6D03 | reverse complement strand
GGACATCGCCAGGCTTTAAATATCGCTTTCAATTATTGATAATTTGAAGGCTAAACTAAAAATTAGCATTTTACTGTAAGACTAAGTTTTAGTGACAATTTGTGGAGAGATGGCTGAGTGGTTGAAAGCACCGGTCTTGAAAACCGGCATACGTTAATAGCGTATCTAGGGTTCAAATCCCTATCTCTCCGCCACTATTAAAAAACCCGCTGATATATCAGCGGGTTTTTTGCATTTTATCTACTGAATTCTATTTCCAGTCTATGCCATTCTCTAGTACACATTTTGGCTATGCGATCGGGAGCATCAAGAACAAGCCTATTCAATCTGCTGTTATTTACTACTCTTGAATGAGTTTTATGTTTAGCTCGTAGGTAGGTGAGTCGTAGTGTTCCACTATCTAGCTTATGGTTTATTAAAACCAAATATCGATCTTATCAGAGCTTCCTATAGTCTTTTCATCCGTGATAGTTAATCTTAACTAGAGCATTGTTTTATTTAGAACGTATGAATCTCAATTCGAAGTGACTTCTAGCGGGGATAAACGATTTATAGGCAAAGAAAAGCCCAGCGAGTGCTGGGCTTTCTATTATTCAATTCGATTTTTAAAGTATTTGCTTAAGAATTTTATCTACACTGACTCGAGTAATTTTTCGAATGAGCTTTTGGACCTCTAGTGGGTAATTTTCTACCTTATCTAATTGCCTGTAGGTGCAAATAAGTTCTGTGTGCTGCAGGATGTTTTCTACTTCCTTCTCAAACTTCTCAGTCAGATGATTATAGTGATCTTGTATAAGGATCGCGTTTTCTAAATCTAACTTCCAAGCCCTAGGGTTAAGGTTGTTACCTGTGATAAGCATGTACCTTTTATCGACCCATATGCCTTTTAGGTGGTAGCTATTTGAATCATGCTTCCAAACTCTGATATTGAGCATCCGGCTAGCAATATTGGCTTCATTGACTTTCGCAAAGCGCCTTAAGTTCATTTCATATAAATAAGGTAGCCCTGCGATTGTCTTGAATTCCTTTTCCGGTGGGATATAGAAATCATTGGCAGTTTTATCACCAACTACAATCGTGACTTTTACACCACGATTTAGTGCTTTTTTAATCTGCCTAGCTAGGCTTTTAGGGAAATTAAAATAAGGTGTACAAATAAAGACTTCATCTTTTGCTAGAGCTACTAAATGGTTGATGCTCTGATTAAGTCTATTACGTCGCTTTCCTACGCCAACCAGAGGCGTCACAGCTACCTGTTCAGAACCCACATTCTGATGATCAAATTTATATTGGCTCTGCGCCAAAGATGATCTAAGTTGTCGAATTGCTGGTTTAATTGACTTTGTGTTGGGTTTGCTATTACATGCCAGATTGTTGACCGCTGGATGCTGAATCATCGATTGTTCGATGTAATCCGTCATACAGTTGGCTAAGTATTCATTATGAAAGACATGGTAGCGATCAAAGCGATACTTATCATTAAAATTGAGGTAGATGTTGTTTAGACTGGCTCCGCTATATATCACAGAATCATCGATAACAAAGCCTTTTAGGTGAAGAACCCCAAAGACTTCACGTCCTCGGACTGGGACACCATATACAGGAATAGGCTGTTCATATTGCTCTGAAAACTTCTTATATAGAGCTGCGTTACCCTCGGATGCTTCCGCACCAATCAGCCCCCTTTGAGCTCGATGCCAATCTACACAGATCTTAATGTCTAAATCTGGTTTCTTTTGTTTTGCCTCGTAAAGAGCAGTCAACACTTCCCTACCGGCGTCATCATCTTCTAGATAAAGTGCAACAATGTAGATTCGATGAGTTGCTTGCTTAATCGCACTAAGCAGGTGTTCACGAAACGATTTTGCAGAATACAGAACCTCAAAAGAATCTGGATTTTGCGCAATTGTTGGAAGTGTCTTAAGGAGATTCCTGGTTGCGATCATGTTAGAGGCTTTACCTTCTTTATATGATTGACGGCTAATCGTTCATTTTACCAAAAGTCGGACCACATTGACTAGATAACTCAAACATATGCGGAATAATCTTATACAAAGTATTTCATCGCGTTTAATTTTTTGCCACTACGGAGATATCGGATAAACAAATTCCTTAACCCATTAGGTAGGTCTTCTATTTCGACAGTTCTAAATCCATGCGAATGATAAAAACTTTTCAAATGCTCATAAGCAAAGCAGAAATCACCTTCTTGTAAAATGTCACCTTGACAGAAAACTAATAAGTTGTGACCTAAGCCTTTATTTTGATGCTCTTTTGCAACTAGCATACCTGTCAATAGACGACTGTCTTCAATAGTTCGAAATCGTACAGTAGATACTAAGGTTCCATTAAGATATCCGCCCAGAATTAGCTCATCTGATTTGGGTTTTGCGGAAGGATAATACTGTTTATAAAAGCGCTTCACCAAAGGCAAAAGGATTGGGTCGAGTATTTTGACTTCAAGCTTACTCATTCGTCACTGCGCTCGCTAAATAGTTGAGGTAATATGCTCTTTAGTGAAATTCTAACTCCAAATATTATGCAGATATACAAAAACAATAGTTTGAAGCCCTTTCATACCTTTGGTATTGATGTCCAATGTCGTCATATGGCTGTTATTGAATCAATAGAAGACCTTAGAGACGTCTACAATAAACCAGAATGGAATGAGTTGCCGAAGTTGATGTTAGGTAAAGGCAGTAACGTGTTATTCATACAAGACTTCCAGGGTGTGGTGATGCTCAATGGGTTAAAAGGAAAGTCTGTCACTGAATCAGATACTCATTTTCATCTGAGTGTTCAAGGTGGAGAAGATTGGCCTGAGTTTGTTGAGTGGACACTTGAAAATGGCTATTTTGGGCTAGAGAATCTCGCTCTTATTCCTGGCTGTGTCGGTTCTGCCCCTATTCAAAATATTGGAGCGTATGGTGTTGAGCTAAAAGATGTATGTGAATACGTTGAAATCTATTGTCTTGAAAGCCAGCAGATCAAGCGTTTGACTAATAATGAGTGCCAATTTGGTTATCGAGATTCGATTTTTAAGCGTGTGCTGAAAAACAAAGCTATTGTAGCTTCGGTTGGTTTTAAACTCCCCAAAAATTGGGCGCCTAAAACAAAATATGGCGCTTTGTCTGATTTGCCAAAAGAAGATCAAACCGCGTTTAATGTTTACGAGCGCGTTTGTGATATTCGCCGTTCTAAACTTCCAGACCCTTGTAAACAAGGAAATGCAGGTAGCTTTTTCAAGAACCCCGTGATTTCTCAAGATCAGTTCGATCGTCTAGAAAGACAATACCCAGATATCGTAGGTTACCCAACTAAAGAGGGGGTTAAGTTAGCTGCAGGATGGTTGATTGATAAAGCTAACTTAAAAGGTGAGAAAATCGGTGGCGTTATGGTGCATCCAAAACAGGCGTTGGTGTTGGTAAATACTGGAGAAGCCACGTCAAACGAGGTTGTCAGCCTTGCAGCTCTTGTAAAGCAGACAGTATTTAAAAAATATCAGGTAGAGCTGGAGCATGAAGTGCGCTTTATAGGAAGTGTAGGTGAAACGTGTCTTGCGGAATGTCTAAAGGGTAAATAATGAAAGTAGATTCCGTAAAATACGGCATTGTAAAACAACTCGCCGATGGAGAGTTCCATTCGGGTGAAGCCCTTGGTGAGCAGTTTGGCGTTTCTAGGGCTGCAATAAGTAAACATATTAAAAGCATACAAGAGTTAGGGCTTGATGTATTCAGTGTCCAAAGAAAAGGTTATCGATTACCTAGGCCTCTTTCTTTGCTCGATGAAGAAAAATTGGCCAACTCTTCAGGTCAAATGTTAAAAGTGTTTCCTATCATCAATTCAACTAATCAATTCTTGCTGGATTGTGCCGGAGAACTGAATCGTGGTGATGTGTGTTTGGCTGAATACCAGAGCCAAGGTCGAGGTCGACGTGGGAGAGAGTGGGTATCTCCTTTTGGAAGTAATTTGTATTTGTCCATGTATTGGCGACTGGATGCAGGAATTGCTGCAGCAATGGGGCTCAGCCTAGTAGTGGGCGTCGCGGTAGTAGAGGCTTTTGAATCTCTTGGTATTCAAGGTGTAAAGCTTAAATGGCCTAATGATTTGTACTATGAAGACAAAAAGCTAGCCGGTATTCTCGTTGAAATGTCTGGGCAGGCTGGAGCAGCTGCGCATCTAGTGATTGGCATGGGATTAAATATTGCCATGCCAGACAAAACAGAAAACATTACCCAGCCTTGGACTTCATTAGAGCAAATCTTACCTAATGAGAACATTGACAGAAATGCATTGGCTTTAGCTATTATTAACGCCTGGGAGCGCTCTCTAGAAAGCTATGAACTCTATGGTATGGAAGGTTTCGTTGAACGATGGAATCGTTTAGATAATTATCTTGGAAGACCTATCAAATTGATACTAGGACCCAAAGAGCTATATGGAATAGCGAGAGGAATTGATGCGCAGGGCGGTATACTAATTGAAACAGACAAAGGCATTGAAACCTATATTGGGGGAGAAATTTCCCTGAGAGGAATTGAGTAACCGAGCTACTTTCTCAGCAGAACTTTTTCTACCATATGGTTTTGCCCTTTTTGCAAAATGAGCTGTGCGCGCTCACGTGTCGGTAAAATATTCTGCTGTAAATTTTTTCCATTTATGGTTTGCCAAATACTTTGAGCTTTCTCGAGAGCTTCGTTTTTGGTTAGTTTAGTATAATGACCAAAATAAGAACCTGGCTTCGTAAACGCTCCCTGTCGAAATTTCATAAATCGTTCGACATACCACGTTTGAATCATTTCTGGTTGTGCATCCACAAAGAGAGAGAAGTCTAAAAAATCTGAGATAAACACTCTATGAGGATCATGTGGATAATCCATGCCACTTTGGAGTACGTTCAACCCTTCTATAATCAAAACATCTGGTAAATCAACGACTTTTTTATTCGATGTAATGTCGTAAGTAAGGTGTGAATAAACAGGCGCTTTTACATTTCTCTTACATGCTTTTACATCCGAGACAAATTGCACCAATTTTTTCATGTCGTAGGATTCTGGGAATCCTTTCTTCTGCATCAATCCGTTTTCGTTTAGCACCTTGTTAGGATATAAGAACCCGTCAGTAGTAATGAGTTCTACTTTAGGATGATTTTCCCAACGAGAGAGCAGCGCTTTTAGCAATCGAGCAGTTGTACTTTTCCCTACTGCCACACTACCCGCAATGCCAATAACAAAAGGTGGCGCGTGCTCTTTTTGATTTAAGAAGCGATGTAATACAGAATTTCGACTTTGCCTTGCTTCCACATACAAGTTTAACAATCGTGATAGAGGAAGGTAGATATCTACGGCTTCTTTCATTGTGAGACTTTCATTGATGCCCTGGAGTTCTTTCAGATCCTCTTCTGACAACATCATAGGCACCGAATCACGTAGCTCCGACCATTGTTGACGGTTAAAAGACATGTAAGGGCTCATAAAGTACTCAGATATCCATATAAATCAGGGAGAGTGACAATACACTATGCTACGTCACTTGCAAACGATTTGGGCGCCAATTGTTGAGTATGAATCATGAAATCTTGATGGATTTGTGCGCAAATAACCCGAAGTTAAAGGAAATTTGTATTTTTTTTCAATTTTCTATTGCAAGGTACAAAATCATTCAATAGAATTCGCCCCACTCGTGTGCCGACTTAGCTCAGTAGGTAGAGCAACTGACTTGTAATCAGTAGGTCACCAGTTCGACTCCGGTAGTCGGCACCACTTTTTCCCTCTGTGTAATAGAGAGCGAGAAAAAGTTTTAAAAATTTGGAGGGGTTCCCGAGTGGCCAAAGGGAGCAGACTGTAAATCTGCCGGCACTGCCTTCGATGGTTCGAATCCGTCCCCCTCCACCATATTCCTAAAGGAAATAGCTCACAGAGTTACGTGTTGCGGGCATCGTATAATGGCTATTACCTCAGCCTTCCAAGCTGATGATGCGGGTTCGACTCCCGCTGCCCGCTCCAACTCATTTTAAGTGCTGATATAGCTCAGTCGGTAGAGCGCACCCTTGGTAAGGGTGAGGTCGGCGGTTCAAATCCGCCTATCAGCACCAGCTCTTAGTAGTGACCTTCCTTTTTGTAATACAATCACCATTATTTTGGTTACGTGGTCTTAAAGCCACCTAAATCCGTACCTTGAGGGACACCCCATGTCTAAAGAAAAATTTGAACGTACGAAACCGCACGTAAACGTTGGTACTATCGGCCACGTTGACCACGGTAAAACAACTCTAACTGCTGCAATCTGTACTACTCTATCTAAAGTGTACGGCGGTGAAGCGAAAGACTTCGCATCAATCGATAACGCTCCAGAAGAGCGTGAGCGCGGTATCACAATCGCAACTTCTCACGTTGAGTACGACACTCCATCTCGTCACTACGCACACGTAGACTGCCCAGGACACGCCGATTATGTTAAAAACATGATCACAGGTGCTGCGCAAATGGACGGTGGTATCCTAGTTGTAGCTGCGACTGATGGTCCAATGCCTCAAACTCGTGAGCACATCCTACTAGGCCGTCAGGTTGGTATCCCTTACATCATCGTATTCATGAACAAGTGTGACATGGTTGATGATGAAGAGCTTCTAGAGCTAGTAGAAATGGAAGTTCGTGAACTTCTTTCTGAGTACGAATTCCCAGGTGATGACCTACCAGTTATCCAAGGTTCAGCTCTTGGCGCTCTAAACGGCGAGAAGCAGTGGGAAGACAAGATTGTAGAGCTTGCAGAAGCACTAGATTCTTACATCCCAGAGCCAGAGCGTGCTGTAGATCAGCCGTTCCTATTACCAATCGAAGACGTATTCTCTATCCAGGGTCGTGGTACGGTTGTAACGGGTCGTATCGAGCGTGGTATCCTAAACGTAGGTAATGAAGTAGAAATCGTTGGTATCAAAGAAACAACAGTAACTACATGTACTGGTGTTGAGATGTTCCGTAAGCTTCTAGACGAAGGTCGTGCGGGCGAGAACGTTGGTGCACTTCTACGTGGTACTAAGCGTGAAGAAGTTGAGCGTGGTCAAGTACTGGCTGCACCGGGTTCAATCAACCCACACACTAAGTTTGAGTCAGAAGTATACGTTCTGTCTAAAGACGAAGGTGGTCGCCACACTCCATTCTTCAAGGGTTACCGTCCACAGTTCTACTTCCGTACTACGGACGTAACAGGTGACATCACTCTTCCTGAAGGCGTTGAAATGGTAATGCCTGGCGACAACGTTCAAATGACAGTTACTCTAATTGCTCCTATTGCAATGGATGAAGGTCTACGTTTCGCAATCCGTGAAGGTGGTCGTACTGTAGGTGCTGGTGTTGTTGCGAAAATCTTTGAATAAGATTTGACGAACAGCTAGTAAAAAGGGCATCATTTGATGCCCTTTTTCTGCGCTATAAAAAGAGATGAATGACAAGGTTTGTCATTTTCTGCTCAAAGCAAAGAATTTTGTGAAAAAGATCTCATTTTTTTCATGGTATGCGTTGGGTTCCAATGCGATGGAATGTGCCCTGCAACAGCGGGGTTGTTGTCGTCTATATTTAAGACTTGTCACAGGTTGGTTTTATGAAAGCAAATGCTGAAACTCCTGATAGCTCAAATGCAGCAGATACATTAAAGTGGATTGTCGCTGTTATTCTGCTTGCCGCTGCTGTTGTTGGAAACGCTCTTCTTGGTGGTGGTGAAGAGTTTACATTGTATGAGCTGAACGTAGTATTCCGTGCAGCAGGTGCAGTAGCACTCGTCGGTGCTGCATTGGCTGTTATCGCTACAACGGGTAAAGGTAAAGCAGCAATCACTTTTGCAAATGAAGCAAAAGTTGAAGTTCGCAAGGTAGTTTGGCCAACTCGCCAAGAAACCATGCAAACAACATTGATTGTATTAGCAGTTAGTATAGTTATGGCTTTAGCGCTTTGGGGAATCGACGGCATTATGGTTCGTTTGGTTGCTCTAGCGACTGGAGTTTGAGGGTTTTAATACATGAGTGAAGCTCCTAAAAAACGCTGGTATGTGGTTCAAGCCTTCTCTGGATATGAAGGTCGTGTTGCACAATCTCTTCGCGAGCACATTAAGATGCACGATATGGAAGAACTTTTTGGTGAAGTTCTTGTTCCAACAGAAGAAGTTGTGGAAATGCGTGCAGGTCAACGCCGTAAGAGTGAGCGTAAGTTCTTCCCAGGTTATGTCCTAGTTCAGATGATCATGAATGATGAATCATGGCACTTAGTGCGCAGTGTGCCGCGTGTCATGGGCTTCATTGGTGGTACCTCTGATCGTCCTGCTCCAATTTCTGATAAGGAAGCGGATGCAATTCTAAACCGTCTTGAGAAAGCAAGCGAAGCTCCTCGTCCTAAGACGATGTTTGAGGCTGGTGAAGTGGTTCGTGTTAACGAAGGACCATTTGCTGACTTTAATGGAACGGTTGAAGAAGTGGATTACGAGAAAAGCCGTATTAAAGTGTCTGTATCGATCTTTGGTCGTGCAACACCGGTTGAACTCGAGTTTGGTCAAGTCGATAAGCTTGACTAAAAAAACACCTATTTTAGGGTTGTTAAAGGCGCGGATTATGATTATAATTTCGCGCCTTTTTACTTCGAAGGAAGTAGAAAGGTTTTTATCTAACGGGGAGCTTACCAACAGGTCGGCGCTTGAACCCAAAATTTAGGAAATATCATGGCTAAGAAAGTTGAAGCTTATATCAAGCTGCAAGTTGCAGCGGGTATGGCAAACCCAAGTCCACCGGTTGGTCCTGCACTAGGTCAGCATGGTGTGAACATCATGGAATTCTGTAAAGCGTTTAACGCAAAAACAGAATCTGTAGAAAAAGGTCTACCGATCCCAGTTGTTATCGCAGTATACAACGACCGTTCTTTCACTTTTGAAACAAAGACTCCACCAGCAGCAGTTCTTCTTAAGAAAGCGGCGGGTGTTAAGTCGGGTTCTGGTCGTCCAAACACTGAGAAAGTGGGTACAGTTACTGACGCTCAACTTCAAGAGATCGCAGAAACTAAAGCTGCAGACATGACAGGTGCTGACATCGAAGCGATGAAGCGTTCTATCGCAGGTACTGCTCGTTCAATGGGCCTAGTGGTAGAGGGTTAATATTATGGCAAAACTTACTAAGCGTATGCGCGTAATCCGCGAAAAAGTTGACGTAACTAAAGAATACGAAATCAACGAAGCTGTTGCACTTCTTCAAGAACTAGCAACGGCTAAATTTGTTGAGTCTGTAGATGTTGCTGTTAACCTAGGCATCGATGCTCGTAAATCTGATCAGAACGTACGTGGTGCAACTGTACTACCTCACGGTACTGGTCGTGAAATCCGCGTTGCAGTGTTCACTCAAGGTGCAAATGCTGAAGCAGCTAAAGAAGCTGGCGCAGATATCGTAGGTATGGAAGATCTTGCTGAGCAAGTGAAGAAAGGCGAAATGAACTTCGACGTAGTTGTTGCTTCTCCTGATGCAATGCGTGTTGTTGGTCAACTAGGTACTATCCTAGGTCCTCGCGGTCTAATGCCAAACCCTAAAGTTGGTACTGTAACTCCTAACGTTGCTGAAGCAGTTAAAAATGCTAAAGCAGGTCAGGTTCGTTACCGTAACGACAAGAACGGCATCATCCACACGACTATCGGTAAAGCTAACTTCTCTGCTGAGCAACTTCAAGAGAACCTAGAGTCTCTTCTTATTGCTCTTAAGAAAGCTAAGCCATCTTCAGCGAAAGGTACTTTCCTGAAGAAAATCAGCATCTCTACTACAATGGGTGCTGGCGTTTCAGTTGATCAGGCTAGCCTGAACACTCAAACAGCATAATAAATTTGATTAGGCGTGAAATTTATGTATAATTTCGCGCCTAATATTTGTGGTTGGGGCTAAGTTTTTCTTTCGAGAAGACTAAGTCTCCGTCCAAGACCGTAGGCGTTTGCATTAGCAGACTTAATCAAACCTACGTAGACGGTGTCCGAACCTAAAGAAAGCTGACTTTTTAATAGATAGCCTTTCTTCTGGAACTGCACCGTTTTAACTCTCACTTCATTTTGATGTGAGTGGTGTAACGACAACCAGGAGTAAATCCAAGATGGCTTTAAACCTTCAAGACAAACAAGCAATTGTTGCTGAAGTCAACGAAGCTGCCAGTGGTGCACTTTCTGCAGTTGTAGCTGACTCTCGTGGCGTTAACGTTGGCGCAATGACTTCTCTACGTAAACAAGCTCGTGAAGCGGGTGTTTACATGAAAGTCGTGCGTAACACGCTAGCACGTCGTGCGGTTCAGGGTACTGACTATGAGTGTCTTGTAGACACTTTCACTGGTCCTACTCTAATCGCGTTCTCTAACGAGCACCCAGGTGCTGCGGCGCGTCTTTTTAAAGACTTCGCAAAAGAGAACTCTGACTTCGAGATTAAAGCTGCTGCATTTGAAGGCGCAGTAACTGACGCTGAAGTACTAGCAACACTACCAACTTACGACGAAGCAATTGCACGCCTAATGATGTGCATGAAAGAAGCTTCTGCTGGCAAGCTGGTACGTACTATCGCTGCTATCCGCGATCAAAAAGAAGAAGCAGCTTAAGGCTTGCTTTTTACTGGTTGCAAAATAAACTTATTGTTGACTTAAAAGAGAATTGTTATGTCTATTACTAACGAGCAAATCCTAGACGCAGTTGCAGAAATGTCTGTAATGCAAGTTGTTGAGCTTATCGAAGCTATGGAAGAAAAATTCGGCGTTACTGCTGCAGCTGCTGTTGTAGCTGGCGGTGCTGCTGGTGGCGAAGCTGCTGCTGAGCAAACTGAATTTGACGTAATCCTAACTGCTGTTGGCGGTAACAAAGTTGCTGTAATCAAAGCAGTACGTGGCGCTACAGGTCTAGGTCTTAAAGAAGCTAAAGGTCTAGTTGACGGCGCTCCAGCACCTCTGAAAGAAGGTGTTGACAAAGCTGAAGCTGATGCTCTTAAAGCACAACTAGAAGAAGCTGGTGCTTCTGTTGAAGTTAAGTAATTATTACTTAATTTCTTAGCCGAAAGGCTAATGGCTGGTGGTTTATTGACCACCGGCCTTTTTGCGCTGTAGGGTATAGGCGAATTTTCCTGCTGTTTAAGCGCCTTTATCCATGCAAAAAAACGAATCAGCAACCTTGCTAATTCGTTCTACAGTAAACAGTTGTTTAGTCACTGTCCCTTACCCCTCCTTAAGTAACTAGGAACGGGCGGACAGTTTGGGTCACTTATCAGCGAGCTGAGGAACCCCATGGTTTACTCTTATACCGAGAAAAAGCGCATCCGTAAGGACTTTGGTACTCGTCCACAAGTTTTGGACATTCCATACCTGCTATCGATCCAGCTCGATTCGTTCGACAAATTTATCGAACAGGATCCTGAAGGACAATACGGTCTTGAAGCTGCTTTTCGTTCTGTGTTTCCAATTCAGAGCTACAACGGCAATTCTGAGCTGCAATACGTTAGCTACCGTCTTGGTGAGCCAGTTTTTGATGTTAAAGAATGTCAAATTCGCGGCGTCACTTACTCAAAGCCACTACGCGTAAAACTGCGCCTAGTTGTTTTTGATAAAGATGCGCCAGCAGGTACTGTAAAAGACATTAAAGAACAAGAAGTCTACATGGGTGAAATTCCACTCATGACAGACAATGGTACCTTCGTAATTAATGGTACCGAGAGGGTTATCGTATCCCAGCTGCACCGAAGCCCAGGCGTGTTCTTCGACAGCGATAAGGGTAAGACCCACTCATCAGGTAAAGTTTTATACAACGCACGTGTTATCCCTTACCGTGGCTCATGGTTAGACTTTGAGTTCGATCCTAAGGATAACTTGTACGTACGTATCGACCGTCGTCGTAAGCTACCTGCTTCAATCATCCTTCGTGCACTGAGTAAAACGACTGAAGAAATCCTAGATATCTTCTTCGAGAAAGTGAATTTCGAAGTGAAAGACCAAACTCTTCTTATGGAGTTGGTTCCTGATCGTCTACGTGGTGAAACTGCATCATTTGACATTGAAGCGAACGGTAAGACTTATGTCGAGACTGGTCGCCGTGTGACTGCACGTCACATTCGTCAGCTAGAAAAAGACGGCGTTGATTACATCGAAGTTCCTATCGAGTACATCGTAGGTAAAGTATCTTCGAATGATTACATCAACGAAGCCACTGGCGAAATTATTGTTGGTGCAAACCAAGAGATTAGCCTAGAAGCATTGGCTAACTTGTCTCAAGCTGGTCACAAGAAGCTTGAAGTGCTGTTTACAAACGACCTAGACCACGGTCCGTTCATGTCAGATACATTACGTATCGACAGCACAACTGACCGCATCTCTGCATTGGTAGAAATCTACCGCATGATGCGCCCAGGTGAGCCACCGACAAAAGAAGCAGCAGAAGCGCTATTCGAAAGCTTATTCTTCGCGGAAGAACGTTACGACCTATCTACTGTTGGTCGTATGAAGTTCAACAGTTCTATTGAGCGCGAAGACGCTCTAGAGCAAGGCACACTTGATGAAGTTGATATCATCGAAGTGATGAAGAAGCTTATCGCGATCCGTAACGGTAAAGGCGAAGTGGACGATATCGACCACCTTGGCAACCGTCGTATTCGTAGCGTAGGCGAAATGGCAGAAAACCAATTCCGTGTTGGTCTAGTACGTGTAGAGCGTGCGGTTAAAGAGCGTCTAAGTCTAGGCGACCTTGATGCGATCATGCCTCAAGACCTCATCAACGCGAAGCCAATTTCTGCGGCAGTTAAAGAATTCTTTGGTTCTTCACAGCTTTCACAGTTTATGGATCAGAACAACCCTCTTTCAGAAGTAACGCACAAGCGTCGTATTTCTGCATTGGGTCCTGGTGGTTTGACTCGTGAACGTGCTGGTTTCGAAGTGCGAGACGTACACGTAACTCACTACGGTCGTCTATGTCCTATCGAAACGCCTGAAGGTCCAAACATCGGTCTAATCAACTCTCTATCTGCGTTTGCGCGTTGTAATGAGTATGGTTTCCTAGAAACACCATACCGTCGCGTAGTAGATGGGATTGTTACCGATGAAGTAGATTACCTATCTGCTATTCAAGAAGGTCAATTCATCATCGCTCAGGCTAACTCTGGTCTAACAGAGGAAGGCACATTCGTAGAAGAATTGGTTACAGCTCGTCAAAAAGGTGAATCTGGTCTGCACCCACGTGATCAAGTTGATTACATGGACGTTGCGACAAACCAGGTTGTATCTGTGGCGGCATCGCTTATCCCATTCCTAGAGCACGATGATGCAAACCGTGCCTTGATGGGTGCGAACATGCAACGTCAGGCTGTTCCGACTCTGCGTGCTGATAAGCCTCTTGTTGGTACTGGTATCGAGCGTAACGTAGCCGTTGACTCCGGTGTAACAGCAGTTGCTAAGCGTGGCGGTGTTATCCAGTCGGTTGACGCATCACGCATCGTTGTGAAAGTAAATGAAGATGAGTTGGTTCCTGGTGAAGCAGGTATCGACATTTACAACCTGACTAAGTACACGCGTTCTAACCAGAACACATGTATCAACCAGCGTCCAACTGTACTACCGGGTGAACCAGTAGCACGTGGTGACGTTCTTGCTGACGGTCCTTCAACCGACCTTGGTGAGTTGGCACTTGGTCAGAACATGCGTATCGCGTTCATGCCTTGGAACGGTTACAACTTTGAGGATTCCATCCTTGTTTCTGAGCGTGTTGTTCAGGAAGACCGTTTCACGACTATTCACATTCAAGAACTTTCTTGTGTGGCGCGTGACACTAAGCTTGGCTCTGAAGAGATCACAGCTGATATTCCAAACGTAGGTGAATCTGCTCTGTCTAAACTAGACGAGTCAGGTATCGTTTACATCGGTGCTGAAGTGAAGGGTGGCGACATCCTAGTTGGTAAAGTAACGCCTAAAGGTGAAACTCAGCTAACGCCAGAAGAGAAGCTACTACGTGCAATCTTCGGTGAAAAAGCATCTGACGTTAAAGATACATCACTGCGTGTACCAAACTCTGTTTCCGGTACCATCATCGACGTTCAAGTCTTCACTCGCGATGGCGTAGAGAAAGACAAGCGTGCGCTTGAAATCGAACAAATGCAGCTTAAAGAAGCGAAGAAAGATTTGACTGAAGAATTCCAGATTCTGGAAGGCGGTCTTCTTGCTCGTGTTAAAGCCGTATTGATTTCTGGTGGTTACTCTGAAGCGAAGCTAGACACAATCGATCGTAAGAAGTGGCTTGAGCAGTCCCTTGATGATGAAAATCTTCAAGCGCAGCTAGAGCAACTTGCTGAGCAGTGGGACGAGCTGAAAGCAGACTTCGATAAGAAATTTGAAACCAAGCGTCGCAAGATCACTCAAGGTGATGATCTAGCACCTGGCGTTCTTAAGATTGTTAAGGTTTACCTAGCGGTTAAACGCCGTATTCAGCCTGGTGACAAGATGGCTGGTCGTCACGGTAACAAGGGTGTTATCTCTAAGATCAACCCTGTTGAAGACATGCCTTACGATGAAAAAGGCGAGCCAGTAGACATCGTGCTTAACCCACTGGGTGTACCGTCTCGTATGAACATCGGTCAGATCCTTGAAGTTCATATGGGTCTTGCTGCGAAAGGTATTGGCGACAAGATCAACCAGATGCTGAAAGAACAGCAAGAACTGCATAAGTTCCGTAACTTCCTACAAGAAGTATACGATCTGGGCGACACACGCCAGAAAGTCGATGTTGCGGCGTTAAGCGATGAAGAAGTACGTACTTTGATACAGAACCTTCGTGGTGGTCTACCAATTGCGACTCCAATCTTCGATGGTGCTCCAGAAGCATCGATCAAAGAGCTATTGAAGTTGGGTGACTTGCCTGAATCTGGTCAGCTGCGTCTGTTTGATGGTCGTACTGGTGATGAGTTTGAGCGTCCTGTAACTGTTGGTTACATGTACATGCTGAAACTGAACCACTTGGTTGATGACAAGATGCACGCACGTTCAACCGGTTCTTACAGCCTAGTAACTCAGCAACCACTTGGTGGTAAAGCTCAGTTCGGTGGTCAGCGTTTCGGTGAGATGGAAGTATGGGCACTTGAAGCATACGGTGCTGCTTACACTCTACAAGAAATGCTAACGGTGAAATCGGATGATGTGAATGGTCGTACGAAGATGTATAAGAACATCGTAGACGGCAACCACAGCATGGAACCTGGTATGCCAGAATCGTTCAACGTATTGTTGAAAGAGATTCGCTCGCTAGGTATCAACATCGAGCTAGAAGACGAAGAGTAATCTCTTTCCCTCTTAATGAATCATTAAGAGGTAAGGAAAGTGATTATTTGGTAGAAGGTGCTCACTTTTGCGGGTGAGTTCCTTTTAACTCCTTACAGGAGCTGATTGTGAAAGACTTATTAAACTTTCTAAAAGCACAGCATAAGACCGAAGAATTTGATGCAATCAAAATCGGTCTATCTTCACCAGACATGATTCGTTCATGGTCTTTTGGTGAAGTAAAAAAACCTGAAACGATCAACTATCGTACGTTCAAGCCTGAGCGCGATGGTCTGTTCTGTGCGCGTATTTTTGGTCCAGTTAAAGACTACGAATGTCTTTGTGGTAAATACAAGCGCCTGAAGCACCGTGGTGTAATTTGTGAGAAGTGTGGCGTTGAAGTTACACAAACTAAAGTTCGCCGTGATCGTATGGGTCACATCGAATTGGCTTCTCCTGTTGCCCATATCTGGTTCTTAAAATCACTGCCGTCTCGTATCGGTTTGTTGATGGATATCCCGCTGCGTGATATCGAACGCGTACTTTACTTTGAAATGTACGTCGTAACAGAACCAGGCATGACTGATCTAGAAAAAGGTCAGATGCTAACAGAAGAAGAATACCTAGACCGCTTGGAAGAGTGGGGCGATGAATTCACTGCTAAGATGGGTGCTGAAGCGATCAAAGATCTGCTAAGTACAATGGATCTTGGTCGTGAAGCTGAGCAAATGCGCGAAGAGCTAGAAACAACTAACTCTGAAACCAAGCGTAAGAAGGTAACTAAGCGTCTGAAAATCGTTGAAGCGTTTATTCAATCGGGTAACAACCCAGAGTGGATGATCCTAACGGTTCTTCCTGTGCTTCCGCCAGATCTACGTCCTCTAGTTCCACTAGATGGTGGTCGCTTTGCGACGTCTGATCTGAATGACCTTTACCGTCGTGTAATTAACCGTAACAACCGTTTGAAGCGTCTTCTAGAGCTAGCGGCTCCAGACATCATCGTACGTAACGAAAAGCGTATGCTGCAAGAGTCTGTTGATGCCCTTCTAGATAACGGTCGTCGCGGTCGTGCGATCACTGGTTCTAACAAGCGTCCTCTGAAATCTCTTGCTGATATGATCAAGGGTAAACAAGGTCGTTTCCGTCAGAACCTTCTAGGTAAACGTGTAGATTACTCTGGTCGTTCTGTAATCACAGTTGGTCCATACCTACGTTTGCATCAGTGTGGTCTTCCTAAGAAGATGGCACTTGAACTATTCAAACCATTTATCTACAGCAAGCTAGAAACTCGTGGCATGGCGACGACAATCAAAGCAGCTAAGAAGATGGTAGAGCGCGAAGAAGCGATCGTTTGGGATATCCTAGACGAAGTTATCCGCGAACACCCAGTACTGCTTAACCGTGCACCAACACTTCACCGTCTTGGTATCCAGGCGTTTGAACCAGTACTTATCGAAGGTAAAGCGATTCAGCTTCACCCACTAGTGTGTGCGGCATACAACGCCGACTTCGATGGTGACCAGATGGCGGTACACGTACCTCTAACTCTGGAAGCGCAGCTTGAAGCACGTACACTGATGATGTCGACGAATAACATTCTGTCGCCAGCGTCAGGTGATCCGATCATCGTACCTTCTCAGGACGTTGTATTGGGTCTTTACTACATGACTCGTGACAAGATCAACGCAAAAGGCGAGGGCATGTACCTTGCTGGTCCTGAGGAAGCTGAAAAAGCATACCGCACGGACTCTGTTGAGCTTCACACTCGCGTAAAAGTACGTATTACTGAAACTGTTGTTGATGAAGACGGCAACAGCACAACGAATACTGGTTTAGTTGATACCACTATCGGTCGTGCAATGCTTTGGCAAATCGTGCCATCAGGTCTTCCATTCAGCCTAGTGAACCAAAAGCTTGGTAAGAAGCAAATCTCAACGCTTCTTAACGAGGCTTACCGTAAGCTTGGCTTGAAAGACACAGTTATCTTCGCTGACCAAATCATGTACACAGGTTTTGCTTATGCGGCAATGTCTGGTGTATCTGTTGGTATCGACGACATGGTTGTACCAGACGCGAAGTACACTGAAATTTCTGACGCAGAAGAAGAAGTTCGCGAAATTCAAGAGCAGTTCCAATCTGGTCTTGTTACTGCGGGTGAGCGATACAACAAAGTTATCGATATCTGGGCGTCTACGAACGACCGCGTTGCGAAAGCAATGATGGATAACCTGTCTTCTGAAACAGTTATTAACCGTGACGGTGAAGAAGAGCAGCAAGAATCGTTCAACAGCATCTACATGATGGCCGACTCCGGTGCTCGTGGTTCTGCAGCGCAGATTCGTCAGCTTGCCGGTATGCGTGGTCTGATGGCACGTCCGGATGGTTCAATCATCGAGACGCCAATCACCGCGAACTTTAAAGAAGGTCTGAACGTACTTCAGTACTTTATCTCTACTCACGGTGCTCGTAAGGGTCTTGCGGATACCGCACTTAAGACAGCGAACTCCGGTTACTTGACGCGTCGTCTAGTAGACGTTGCTCAGGATGTCGTAGTGCACGAACACGATTGTGGCACTCACGAAGGTATCGACATGATGCCTCACATCGAGGGTGGTGACGTTAAAGTAGCATTGACAGAGCTTGCGCTTGGTCGTGTTGTTGCTGAAGACATCGTGAAGCCAGGTACAGAAGACGTATTGATCCCACGTAATACTCTGATTGATGAGAAGTGGTGTCAGATTATCGACGAAAACTCTGTTGATAAGATGAAAGTACGTTCTGTAGTAACGTGTGATTCTGACTTCGGTTGTTGTGCACAGTGTTACGGTCGTGACCTAGCACGTGGTCACCTAGTTAACCAAGGTGAAGCAGTTGGTGTTATCGCTGCTCAGTCTATCGGTGAGCCGGGTACACAGCTTACGATGCGTACGTTCCACATCGGTGGTGCGGCTTCGACAGCAGCAGCTGAGAACAGCATCCAAGCGAAGAACAAAGGTTCTATCAAGCTTCACAACGCGAAGTTTGTAACCAACAAAGACGATAAGCTAGTGATTACTTCTCGTGCTTCAGAACTTACCATCATTGATGAGTTCGGTCGTACAAAAGAGAAGCACAAACTGCCTTACGGTTCCATCTTAAGTAAGAAAGACAATGACCCAGTAGATGCAGGCGAAACGGTTGCTAACTGGGAAGCGCACACCATGCCAATCATCACTGAAGTGGCAGGTCGTATCCAGTTTGTGGACATGATCGACGGTGTAACTGTTTCTCGTCAAACCGACGATCTAACAGGTCTTTCTTCAAGTGAAGTAACCGATGCAGCGGCTCGTCCATCTGCTGGTAAAGATATGCGTCCAGCGGTTAAGCTGATTGACGCTGCAGGTAACGATGTAATGATTCCTGGTACAGATATGCCAGCTCACTACTTCCTGCCTGGTAAAGCAATCGTACAACTAGAAGACGGTGCGGAAGTGGGTGTGGGTGACACGCTTTCACGTATTCCTCAGAAATCAAGTGGTAACAAAGATATCACTGGTGGTCTTCCACGAGTTGCTGACCTGTTTGAAGCACGTAAGCCAAAAGAACCTGCAATCCTTGCTGAGCACACAGGTACTGTGAGCTTTGGTAAAGAGACGAAAGGTAAGCGTCGTCTAGTGATCACTCGTGAGGGTGGTGAAGCTTATGAAGAAATGATTCCTAAGCATCGTCAGTTGAACGTGTTTGAAGGTGAGAAGATCGAACGTGGTGATGTTATCGCCGACGGTCCAGAAGCACCGCATGATATTCTACGTCTACGTGGTATCCGTGCAGTAACAGAATACATCGCGAACGAAGTTCAAGAAGTATACCGTCTGCAAGGGGTTAAGATTAACGATAAGCACATTGAGACTATCGTTCGTCAAATGCTACGTAAGTGTACAATCACTCACGCTGGTGACTCTGAGTTCCTACCTGGTGAGCAGGTTGAATACTCTCAGGTTAAGATTGCTAACCGTCAGCTAGAAGCTGAAGGCAAAGAGGTGGTTCGCTATGAGCGCGAGCTTCTTGGTATTACCAAAGCTTCTTTGGCAACAGAATCGTTCATCTCTGCGGCTTCGTTCCAGGAGACAACACGCGTACTAACAGAAGCTGCGGTTTCTGGTAAGCGTGATGACCTTCGTGGCCTGAAAGAGAACGTAATTGTTGGTCGTCTAATCCCTGCTGGTACTGGTTTTGCCTACCATCAGGAGCGTCAAAAGCAACGCGAAGACCAAGGTCCTTCAGCTGAGCAAGCGACAGACAACCTAGCAGCGCTTCTAAACGCGGGTTTCTCTACTGAAGAGTAATCAGCGCTAAGATAAGAAAAAGGCACCGAAAGGTGCCTTTTTTGTATCTGATATATTTCGGTGAAAGGAGCCACTCAACTTAGCTAAGAAATATCGAAGCTAAGGAACAGTTATGCACCTGGAGGTACGGCTAGACTGTCTGCAATCAGCTGAATGAGCTGGTCTTCAACTTCAAAGCGTGTTTCTAGAATTTCCCCAATCAATGACAATTCACTTTCGAGTTCCTTTAACGGATCGTCTTCGCTAACCGTTGCGTACTTGTCGGTGAAATTCAGTAAAGGATCGGTAGTGAGAACGATCTTACCGTAAGTGTCGTTGATTTCATCAGTAGGTGAGTAGCCAGTCGATTTCCAGCGATCCATCACCATATCGTAAATTTTGAAATGACCTTCAGAGATGTAGTCGACCAAATGTTGGCAGAAGTGTTGTAAAACGTCAGGAGAAGGCAGACCAGAAACAGCCGTCCCCTTTGCGGTTTGTGGAGTTGCAAGCTTACAATACTCCACGACCAGCGATTGACGTGTATCCAGCCAGTGATCGATGACTTCGCTGGAGCCACCCCATTGTTCTTGTACTTGTTTGAATTTATTCAGCATGACCATGTCCTCATGATCTGATTACTAGCCAATCAGCAATCTAAGCCTCTGAAACCAGAGGAGTCCATTTAAAATGCAATCTCTTGCTCTATATAGAATTTATAGATCGGATCTTACTGAGCTACAAACTCTGGTAAGAAATTAGATTGCCAGTAAAATGGTTGAACTTCAAGTAAAGAGGGTTAGGCATGCTCAAAAATGAAGAGTCAGTATATTGGTGTGTAGTAGAAGGTAGCGATGTCTGGTTTAAAGATGGGACGCTGCCTTTTGGCAGTGCTAGTTCATTGAATTTAAAGGCTGAGAATGCTCATCAAATCGGATGCTATCAAGGGAAAAAATTGGTTTGGTTAAACCACCAAGATGTGGAGGGCACCCTTGATTTAGTCTCTTTACGTTCATTACTTCATTTGCCAGAAGAACTTTTTTTGCTGATAAGCCGAGCGATTCAATTTGGTCACATGAGTCAAAGTTTGAGATTTTGCCCCCAGTGTGGGGGACGGAACCATTTGAATTGCAATCAACTGGCCATGCAGTGTTCTGATTGTAGGACGTTACATTACCCACGTATATTTCCCTGCATCATCGTTGCGGTTCGAAAAGGGGAGCAGTTGTTACTCGCTCAGCATAATCGTCACAAGGGTAGTATGTATACGGTGATAGCGGGGTTTGTTGAAGTTGGGGAAACGCTAGAGCAGTGTGTCGCACGTGAAGTGGAAGAAGAAACTGGGATTAAAGTATCCAATATAAAATATTTTGGAAGCCAGCCGTGGGCATTTCCGAGCAGTTTAATGATGGGGTTTATTGCTGATTATGCTGGTGGAGAAATCAGAATAGATCGAACGGAGCTGGTGGATGCGCAATGGTTTGATTTTAATCAGTTACCGGAGGTAGCACCTGAAGGCACGATTGCCAAAGCGTTAATCACTCAGGTAATTGAAAGTAAATAAGTTTCTGAGCTTTAAAATAAAAAAAAACCTCCGGTCAGACCGGAGGGGTAAGTAAGATGTCGTTATGAGATACTGAGTATTCATATACCCAGTTATTATAGTTTTCGCTAGCGATCAAATTTGTAACATGCGCTCTCTAATGAATCAATTTCACATTGATTTTTATCGCTAATAACATGATCCAGGTTGCAAAGCCCAGATTTCCATAATGGAGATAAGTGGTAGAATAGCGACTTTCCAACATATTTAAGAAGCCGGAATGACTGAATTAAAAAACGATCGCTACCTGAGAGCTCTTTTAAAAGAGCCTGTCGATTACACGCCTGTCTGGATGATGCGTCAAGCAGGTCGTTATCTTCCTGAATACAAAGCAACTCGCGCTGAAGCAGGGGATTTCATGTCACTTTGCAAGAATGCCGAGCTGGCTTCTGAAGTGACGCTCCAGCCTTTGCGTCGTTTCCCACTTGATGCAGCCATTCTGTTTTCTGACATACTAACTATCCCTGACGCTATGGGTCTCGGGCTTTATTTCGAAACGGGTGAAGGTCCTAAGTTTAGCAGCCCAATCACATGCAAAGCTGATGTTGATAAAATCGGTATCCCTGATCCGGAAGGAGAGCTTCAGTATGTCATGAATGCTGTGCGCCAAATTCGCAAAGATCTCCAAGGTGAAGTGCCTCTGATTGGCTTTTCTGGTAGCCCTTGGACACTGGCTACGTATATGGTGGAAGGGGGAAGTTCAAAAGCTTTCACCAAAATTAAAAAGATGATGTACGCAGAACCGCAAACACTTCATTTACTGCTAGATAAGCTGGCTGATAGCGTTGTTGAGTACTTGAATGCCCAAATCAAGGCTGGTGCTCAGTCTGTGATGGTATTTGATACTTGGGGCGGTGTACTGACACCTCGTGATTACAACGAGTTCTCACTGCGTTACATGCACAAGATTGTGGATGGATTGATACGTGAAAACGATGGTCGACGTGTTCCTGTTACCTTGTTTACTAAGAACGGCGGTATGTGGTTAGAGTCTATCGCAGCGACGGGGTGTGATGCTGTAGGTCTTGATTGGACCATCAATATCGCAGACGCGAAAAAGCGTGTTGGTGATAAAGTCGCGTTTCAGGGCAATATGGACCCTTCAATGCTGTACGCTCAGCCAGATCGAATTCGCCAAGAAGTGGCGACTATTCTGGAAGGCTTTGGCGAGGGTAACACTGGTCATGTCTTTAACCTTGGTCATGGTATTCACCTTGACGTGCCGCCAGAAAACGCTGGTGTGTTTGTTGAAGCTGTACATGAATTGTCTAAGCCATACCATAAGTAACTATTTATTGTATGTAGCAAGCTAATATATTTATCAAGCGCGCATTGCTTAGCAGGCGCGCTTTTTTGTACAGGTCTAAAAGTATTTAGATCATAGTAGGCCAATTGGTAAAATAGCTGCACACATTTATTTTGTTATTTCATTTCAATCTGTTAAGGCTGCATTTTCTTCTTCCGGATCAATGCGTGTAGCTTTTGGGGTGTTTAGATCATTATGATCCAAATACTATAAAGCCTGTAAAACGGTCTGCTGTATGAAAGGGACAACTTCAGCTTCGAACCAAGGGTTTCTTTTGAGCCACAAGGTGTTTCTTGGTGAGGGATGGGGAAGTGGTAAATATTCAGGTGCCCATGTTTGCCAGTCTTTAACGGTGTCTGTTAACGTCTTTGGTCTATCTTGAAGGTAGTACTGTTGAGCGTATTGCCCAATTAGAAGTGTCATTTCAATGTTCGGAAGGTTATCCAAAACGGAAGCATGCCAACGTGGTGCGCACTCTTTTCTTGGTGGAAGATCGCCACTCCTTCCTTTTCCTGGGTAGCATAACCCCATTGGTATGATGGCAATCTTAGATGCGTCGTAGAACACATCTTTGTCTATGTTTAGCCACTTTCTTAATCTATCGCCACTGGGGTCATTCCAGGGGATGGAAGAGTGATGCACTTTTGTTCCAGGAGCTTGACCAATAATGAGTAATCGCGCACTTTCAGAAGCTTGAATAATTGGATTCGCACCAAGAGGCAATTCGGGCTCACATAACTTACATTGTCGAATATCGCTGAGAAGCGCAGTGAGCTCACTCATCGATCAATAACCTTTTTTGAAGTCGACTAAGTTTTGCAGTTTAAACCCGTCATACCATCTTAAGTAGTTTTCTTTGAACTGATCGAAAACTTGATGAGGAAAACTGACGGCAGCAATATGAGGCGTAACGGTGATTTTATCGTGCAGCCAAAATGGTGAGGACTTCGCCAAAGGCTCTTGCTCAAATACATCGAGGAACGCATGAGCGATGTTGCCGTTTTCTATAGCCGGAATTAAATCGTCTTCCACAAGTACATCTCCACGCCCTACGTTAAAGAGTAATGCGTTATCGGCATGTGCTAGCCTAGCGGCATTCAAGTAGCCACGCGTATCTTCTGTTGAAGGGAGGGTGCTGACGATGATATCGGCATCTTTTACGGCAGATCGGAATTCACCGACATGGAAGGTGTATTTAAAAGGAGAAGCCTTTGCTGGGATACCTGTTCGGTTGACACCCCCAGTTTTCATGCCTAATGCGTTACACACTTTAGCAAGATGGCAGCCAATATCACCTGTTCCAAGTATCAATATCGATTTGTCGTCAAGAGATTGATAAGGGTGAGGTTGCCATTGAGACTTCAATTGTTGTTGCTGATAAGTAAATAGGTGGCGGAAATAATTGATCGTGTGCCCAACGACATACTCAGAAATTTGCTGGCCGAAAATACCCTTTACATTGGTAAGATCATAATCTTGTCTGAGACCGCTTGCCACCAAAGCATCCACACCGGCGAAGGTGGATTGCAACCACTCCATTTTGGAAAACTGGTTTAAATCGTGAGCAACCAAAGGAGGATCGGCCAATACAATGTTCGCGAGGCTTTTGTCTTGAGTAATGACAAGGTCGTCTAGCTGTGCGTTGTTGAGCATTGAAGTGTATTCAGCATGATCTTTCGATGCGATGTACAATTTGTTGGTAAAATTATTCATAGGCTTGCTTTTTTCCCTCTGGCGAATCAAGTACACTTCCGCTGTCTTTTCCTACAATCGTTGAGTCACCATGTTACAGAACCCACTCCAGATTCGCCTAGAAAAGTTTGAACCTTGGCAGCAAATTACGTTTATGGCGTCTCTTTGCGAGCGTATGTACCCCAATTATGCGGCTTTTTGCCAGAATACAGAGTTTGCAGAATCTCGTGTCTACAAAGATATTTTAGACAGTGTTTGGGAGATGCTCACGGTTAAAAGCGCAAAAGTAAATTTTGAGCGTCAACTCGAAAAGCTAGAAGAACTTATCCCGTCTACTGATGAGTTTGATTTTTATGGTGTTTACCCTGCGGTTGATGCCTGCATCGCTTTATCAACACTTTTGCATGGCTTGCTGGACAGAGACACGTTGTTTGAATCCATGCTTAAAGTCAGTGAGCAGTCGGTTAATACTGTAGCGCAATTGGAAGAAGCTCAAACTGGTGAAGAAATAACGAACGAAAACCAGAAAGAAAATGAAGCCGTGTGCGCAGAGTGGGATGTGCAGTGGGCAATCTTCCGCCCGTTAAAAGAGACGGAAGAGAGAGATATCGAACTGATAAAGGATTTACGCCAAGAACTGCGTGATGACCCTATCAGCAATATCGGGATAGAACTCGCTCACGACTAAAAAATTAGGCTCCGATTGGAGCCTTTTTTATTTTTTTCTAACTAAACAGCGCCAGTTCTGAAGAGACATGCTGCGGTGTTAAAACTTGAATAGTGACGGATTCAGGCTCGATCAACATCATCAAGTTCGCCAGCGAGCTCTTTTTTGCCATTAATTGGTTTGAGTTGTGTGCATCTTCTGCCGATTTCCAATAATAAAGTTGAAGCCATTTCCCTTCTTCGCTCAACGACAATGTTTCATGGATAAATCCGGGCAAATCTTTCAAATCTTCAAGCATGGATTCAACTGATTGAATCATCGCTTTATCTGTCACATCTTCTTTTGCTTTCCAACTGACAGTTTCGATAACGTAGTGTGGAGTGCTCATTAGGGTGCCTCATGTATGAAAAAACATCGCTATTCTAGTTGTTGTCATTTTGGAAATAATCACCAAAAATGGAATGCATGTGTTTCTGAAATGGAACGAAAAGGTGACAAACTTTAAACATGCGGTGCTATTTCGAAAAGTGGTTGAGTTGGGTTCGATGGCGGGCGCAGCCAAAGCTCTAAATGTGACTCCATCTGTCATAAGCAAACGTGTGGCGGAACTTGAGGATAGTTTAGGCGTACAGTTATTGATTCGAACAACCCGAAAACTTGAAGTGACTGAGGCGGGTGATTATTTTTACCAAACGTTTTGCCAAATAGGTGGGGATTGGGAAGAACTGATAACGGAAGTGGCGAGGTTGGGCGAGCGTCCTGCAGGGCTATTAACTATTGCTGCACCTGCACTTGTTCATTCTAGGGTGTTAATGGGCTCGCTGAATTCGTTTTCGACGCTGTATCCAGATATTTCGTTCGATTTGAAAGGTGTGGATTACGAAGATATCCCCGTCAAGCACGCCGACATATCTCTATCTAGAGGTGTAGAAGCATTAAACTCGGCTATGTTTGTTCGAGTACCTCTGTACTCATACTCTAATCAACTGTTTGCATCTCCTGCTTATTTGTCAAAATTTGGTATTCCCAAAACGCTGGGCGATTTAGAGCAACATCAGTGTCTTGCTTATGGTCAGCATACTCCATCATCAACGTGGGTATTTAAAGGCGGGGAAAGCGTCAGTTTTTCTCCGTACATGTGTTCCGACAATACGGAGATACTGATTCAGGCTGCTATAAATGGGCAGGGGATTATTTATGTACCCGAATTGATTCTGCAAAAAGAGTTAGCTCAGACATGGCTAGTGCGTCTCAATATTCAAGGCAGTGAAAGTAAGTTATTTGAATTTGTCGCCTACTACAGAAAACAGCCCCATCTTCCGCGAAAATGTCGAGTCTTCTTAGATTTTCTAAAGTGCCAAAATGGCAATGGGCAGTAGAGAGCGCGTATCTATAAATAGCTCAAATATAAAAGGCTCCTATGAAGGAGCCTTGATGAGTTATTGATTTTTATCGATGTTTTCGACAACAGGTGGTTCAGCCTCATCGTCGTCATCCCGACTTTCAATTACACCATGTGTTTCTTTCCACTTTTCCCAGCGCTGGTTGGCTAAGAACTGCATGTCGCTTGTTTTGTCTGCTTCATCGACAATTTCTTCGCCGAGTAAGTACTCGAAGATGTCTTCAAGAGTCACAATACCTTGAATTGTGCCGTATTCATCCACAATCAGTGAGAGCTGTACGCGCTGCGCCATCATTTGGTCAAACGCTTTCGGTAACCCTTTATTGTTTAAGATTACGTGAATAGGGCGCATCACTGCCCCCAACTGTTTCTCACCTTCGCCAGATTGGCGCATTCTAAATAGTTCCAACCGATGAACAAAGCCAAGGATATTGTCGGTTTGTTGGCTGTAAACCAATGGGCGAGAAAAAGGCGTATCTTTATGATCTTCTAGGAACTCATTGATCGTCATCTCAGCATTGACGCGAAAAACAACTGGGCGTGGCGTCATTACCTGAGTTACAGGTACATCTTGAATGTTCAGTAAGTTATGCAAAATACGAGATTCGCCTTCTGCAAATTCTCCTGATTCTTTCGCCAATATTGCCATTGCTGACAATTCGTCACGCATTTTTGGTGCTTGATGCCCATGGGCTAGACGTTTGGTGATCTGTTCTGAAAACCAAACAAAGGGTGTAAGTGCCCATACCATCCAGCGAAGTGTCGTTGCCGCCGATGGAGCAAGCTGTCGCCAGTATGTTGCACCTATGGTCTTAGGGACGATTTCAGAGAAGACAAGAATACCGAACGTAAGTACCGCGGAAAATACACCGAGCCACTGGCTACCAAATACAACAGCAGCTTGTGCACCTGCTGTGGCGGCGCCAATCGTGTGAGCAATCGTATTGAGCGTCAAGATGGAGGCGAGTGGTCTGTCTATGTCCTCCTTCAATTCATACAATTTTTGAGCTGACGGATGGCCTTGTTGTCGAAGCTGGGCAATATAGCTGGGGGTAATACTCAATAATACCGCTTCTAAAACTGAGCAGATAAATGACACTCCAATCGCAATGGAGACATATAAAGCGAGCAGTAACATAGTTTCCTACAATCAATTGTTAGCGTCGATATCAATAGAATCCCAATGGAAACTAACTATCGACTAAGTTATAAATCGGTTCTGAACAGGAGAAAAACAAGCTCAAGAGTGAGAAAACTCGTAACAAATTGTGAGGTAAAGCTCATAATCCGGCTAAAAAATCGGCAGAAGAGCGAAAGTGAGGTGACAAACCTTTGCCACAACAGGCATTTATGGATTACAGTGAATTAGATTTCGAAAAACATACAAGAAGGGAAACCTAATGAACAAGACCCAACTCATCGACTTCATCGCAGAAAAAGCTGATCTATCTAAAGCACAAGCAAAAGCAGCTCTTGAAGCGACTCTTGGTGGAGTGACTGAAGCTCTTAAAGAGGGTGACCAGGTTCAACTTATCGGTTTTGGTACATTCAAAGTAAACCATCGTGCAGCTCGTACCGGTCGCAATCCTAAGACTGGCGACGAGATTCAAATTGCAGCAGCGAATGTTCCGGCATTTGTCGCTGGTAAAGCGCTGAAAGAATCAGTGAACTAATCTATACTACGCCGAGTTTTTACTCGGCGTAGTTATTTTATGAAGCGATACTTTTACGCACCTCTGTTACTCGCCACGTTAGTTGGCTGTTCTTCAAGTTCAAACACACCACAAGCTAACCAGTATGCTTATTATTCTGGTGGTCAGTCTATTGGTGATTCCACAAGCTTTTATTGGTTTACCAAAAGGCTAGGCAGTGCCTATTCGGCTGCTGACTATGTGACGTCTGGAGATTACGGTTACTACCGTACCGATTATGCTTGGCAAGGGGATGTACTGCGTGAGTTGATTCGAGAAGGTTATCGAACCAATGATGAGCAAGAGCTCGTGCCTTATCGTGTCCATTTACGATTTAGCGCTTCTGGTGAGGCTGTTTATCAACAGTTAAGGTTGGATGGTAAAGTCCTGCCTATTCCTGAAAAACAAATCAAACGCTATCAACAAGAAGCCAATTTTGTTGTAGAAACAACAGAAGCCCAAGACAAGGAAAATCTAGAACTTGTTCAAGGGTATTGGGACGGCGAAACGTTCGAAACCTGCGATGACAGGGAATACGAAAAGTTAGCCTTCAACCAGACGCTCCCCAGTTTCGTGGTTAATCGTTTATCTACAGTAGATAGCTACGTAGCCTTTATTGGTCAAAAAGAGCTTAAAACGCTTTCTGTGAGTGATTTGCTGATGTTGTCAGAGGATAACCAGGATTGTATTAAGCGCCCGTCGTTTATCGAGCAGAACTAAGCAGTAAGCAAACTAGGTAGTAAGTAAACTTGGCACTTGCTGCTAAACAAATACAAAAAAGGCACTCAATGAGTGCCTTAATTATTTTTATACGTACGATTTTTTTTCGTGCTCGAGAAAATATTACTTTTCTTGCTCACGAGCAATCGCTCGATAACCAATGTCGCTGCGATGGAATACACCTTCCCAGTGAATCTGTTTTGCAAGCTCGTAAGCACGTTGTTGTGCTTCCGATACGCTGTTACCTAGAGCGGTTGCACAAAGTACACGACCACCGTTGGTCACAATGTCGCCGTCTTTATTGTCTGTTCCCGCGTGGAATACTTTCTCGCCTGCCGTTTCCTGTTGAGGGAGACCTGAGATCACATCGCCTTTGTTGTATGCTGCTGGGTAGCCACCGGCAGCCAATACAATACCGATTGACGCACGTGAATCCCATTTAGATTCTACTTGATCCAGCTTTTCATCAATTGCAGCTAAACACAGTTCTACAAGATCGGATTCCATACGCATCATGATAGGTTGAGTTTCAGGGTCGCCAAAGCGGCAGTTGTACTCGATCACTTTTGGCGTGCCGTCTTTGTCGATCATCAGACCTGCGTATAGGAAGCCTGTGTACGGGTGACCTTCAGAAGCCATGCCATTCACGGTAGGGTAAATAACTTCTTCCATGATACGGTTGTGGATTTCTTGAGTTACGACAGGAGCCGGAGAGTATGCCCCCATGCCGCCAGTGTTAGGACCTGTATCTTTATCACCTACACGCTTGTGGTCTTGGCTGGTGGCCATCGGAAGCACGTTTTTACCGTCGACCATCACGATGAAGCTCGCTTCTTCGCCGTCTAGGAATTCTTCGATAACCACTCGGCTGCCTGCTTCACCAAATGCATTGCCAGCCAACATATCTTTAATGGCGTCTTCCGCTTCTTGCAATGTCATTGCAACGATTACGCCTTTACCAGCCGCAAGACCATCTGCTTTAACAACAATGGGTGCGCCTTGTTCACGAACGTAAGCTAACGCAGGCTCAATTTCTGTAAAGTTAGCGTAAGCCCCTGTAGGAATGGCGTGACGTGCTAAGAAATCTTTTGTGAACGCTTTAGAGCCTTCGAGCTGAGCTGCAGCTTCTGTTGGACCAAATATAGGTAAGCCAGCTGCACGGAAGGCATCGACGACACCGATAACTAACGGCGCTTCAGGGCCGACAATGGTCAGCTCAATGGCGTTTTCTTTGGCAAATGCGACAAGTGCTTCAATGTCTTCGACACCGATAGCGACATTTTCGAGTTTAGGTTCAAGCGCTGTCCCTGCGTTGCCAGGTGCAACGAAAACAGTTTCAACGTTTGGGTTTTGCGCTGCTTTCCAGCCCAAAGCATGTTCTCTACCGCCAGCACCGATAATTAGTACATTCATGTTTTAAAATCCTTATAGCTGCTTCAGAGCCTTTATTTCTGTGTCAAACATGCTCACTTATGGTCATAAGCTCCGCGTGTTTTCCTTGAACTAAAGTCACTGACTTGCTCTACGTATTTCAAATATTGGAATATTTAAAAAACAAAATTATAAGTCTTGCTCAAAGTAGTTGGTGATGTGGCTAGGTAGCAATTGAGCCCATCCCCGGGAGCATAGTCTGCTATGTGACCGGGGTGGGCGAAAGCAGCTAACAACGCCACAGTGCCAAATACGAAGAGGAAATTAGTGGCGGAAGTGACGCATGCCAGTAAAGATCATCGCCATGCCGTGTTCGTCTGCAGCTGCAATAACTTCGTCATCACGCATAGAGCCACCTGGCTGAATCACGCATTTGATGCCCGCTTCTGCCGCGGCATCGATGCCATCACGGAATGGGAAGAATGCGTCAGATGCCATAACGCAGCCTTCAACCTGTAGGCCTTCGTCTGCGGCTTTGATGCCTGCGATTTTCGCAGAGTAAACGCGGCTCATTTGACCTGCGCCTACACCGATAGTCATGTCACCTTTCGAATAAACGATCGCGTTAGATTTCACGTATTTCGCAACTTTCCAGCAGAATAGCGCGTCTTTTAGCTCTTCTTCTGTTGGTTGGCGTTTAGAAACCACTTTAAGGTCAGACGCTTCAACCATGCCTTGGTCACGGTCTTGAACTAACAGGCCGCCGTTAACGCGTTTCACGTCAAAGCCAGTCGTCTTAGTTGTCCACTCACCACACTCAAGTAGGCGAAGGTTTTTCTTAGCCGCTACGATTTCTACTGCTTCAGCAGAAACAGAAGGTGCAATGATAACTTCAACAAATTGGCGCTCAGTGATAGCGGTTGCTGTTGCTGCATCTAGTTCACGGTTGAATGCGATGATGCCGCCAAATGCAGACGTTGGGTCTGTTTTGAATGCGCGGTCGTAAGCTTCTAGGATGTTTTCACCTAGTGCTACACCACATGGGTTAGCGTGCTTAACGATGACACATGCTGGCTCGTCGAACTCTTTCACACACTCAAGTGCTGCGTCAGTGTCAGCAATGTTGTTGTAAGAAAGCGCTTTACCTTGAATTTGGTGAGCAGTCGACACTGATGCTTCTTCAGGGTTTGCTTCAACATAGAATGCCGCTGCTTGGTGGCTGTTCTCACCGTAGCGCATGTCTTGCTTTTTCTCGAACTGTTGGTTGAACGTGCGAGGGAATTTGCTCTCTTCATCACCTTCTTTGTTCTCGCCGTAGCTAGGAACCATAGTGCCGAAGTAGTTGGCGATCATGCCGTCGTAAGAGGCTGTGTGTTCGAATGCTGCGATAGCAAGGTCGAAGCGAGTCTCTAATGTTAGAGATTTCTCGTTAGCGTCCATTTCAGCGATAACACGGTTGTAGTCGTGTGCGTTCACAACGATAGTGACGTCTTTGTGGTTTTTCGCTGCAGAGCGAACCATTGTTGGACCACCGATATCGATGTTCTCAACAGCGTCAGCCAGCGTACAACCTTCTTTAGCAACAGTTTCTGCAAACGGGTATAGGTTAACCACGACCATATCGATAGGGTTAATACCGTGTGTTTCCATGATGGCATCGTCTTGACCGCGACGACCAAGAACACCACCGTGAACTTTAGGATGAAGCGTTTTAACGCGACCGTCCATCATCTCAGGGAATCCAGTGTAATCGGATACTTCGGTTACAGAGATGCCTTGTTCGGCAAGAAGGCGGGCTGTGCCACCAGTAGACAGGATATCAACACCGCGGTCGGCAAGAGATTTTGCAAACTCAACGATACCAGTTTTGTCTGATACGCTGATAAGAGCGCGGCGAATAGGACGAGCGTTATTCATTGCTTCCATCTTCCTCAAATTCACAGAGTAGTTAGATTAAAGATATTTGCCAAAAATGTACTTGTTCTTACGCTCATTAAGGATAAATAGAATTATCATTCCTTAGGTCATGCCATTATTATTAGAGACATGTGAGCAAAGATATTGGCCAGTTTTGGTAAAGACCTTTGATTGGTCGATGTATTCATTTCAACTCGAAATTTGATGGCGCGTATTCTAACTAAATTATTACAAAAAAGCTCGCGCAATCGTTTGGCGTCACAAAAATAATTAGGAAAATCCGTTTTTGACACCAAAATCGTAACAATAAGGTTAAAAAAACATGTTTCAGATTGGTGAGTTAGCTAAAAGGTGCGAAGTCAGCACTGACACGTTACGCTTCTACGAAAAGAATAAATTGATATCGCCAGCTGGGCGAAGCGAGTCCGGCTACCGGCTTTATGATGAAGAAAATCAAAAACAGGTTCAGTTTATCCTCAAATCTAAGTCTCTTGGGTTGAGTTTGGATGAAATTCGTGAACTTTTAGATATTAAGTTAGAAGCGACAGAACACAGTTGTGCTGAAGTTAAGTCGATCACGTCGGCGAAACTGACCCTTATCGATGAAAAAATTCATGACTTAACACGAATTCGTCGAGCATTGAAGAAAATCAATGATGCGTGCTGTGGGCACGTCGATGACGATGCTAGCCATTGTTCAATTCTTGAGGCATTGGCAGGAGAAAAAGTGCATGGTCGTGGAGTTTGCTGTGATGAGCGACAATAAGTTACGTTGCTTAAAGAAAGTGGCTACCGGTTAATGATGAATAAAAATGGGCAGCTTTAGAGCTGCCCATCGTGTATCTGCAGTTGAGAATTACTGTGCTTGGGTGAAGGAGAGTTACGCAAACTCCATCACGATTCGACCGGTAATTTCGCCTTTTTCCATATCAGCAAAGATGTCATTGATGTCTTCAAGCTGCTTTACTTCCGTGATGGCTTTCACTTTACCATCAGCCGCAAATTGCAGACATTCTTGCAGATCTTTTCGCGTACCAACAATAGAGCCAATCACCTTCACACCATTCAAGACGGTATCAAAAATAGGGATAGGCATGTCTTCAGGAGGCAACCCAACCAATACACATGAACCGCCTCGTCGGATGGCTCTGTATGCTTCTTGGAACGCAGGCTTGGATACTGCGGTGCAGACAACACCATGTACTCCACCAACCAGATCTTGAATGACTTCAGAAGGCTTCTGCTTCATGAAATCGATACAATGAGTGGCACCGAGTTCCTTTGCCAGCGCCAGCTTCTCATCTCCCGTATCCACAGCGATGACATTCATACCCATTGCTACTGCGTATTGAATCGCCAAGTGACCTAAGCCACCTGCACCAATAATCGCGACCCATTGCCCAGGTTTTACACTGGTGACTTTCAAGGCTTTGTAGGTGGTTACGCCTGCACAGAATAAAGGCGCGGCATCGACGTAGTTGAGACCGTCAGGGATTTTAATCGCATATTCGCCATTCGCGAGGCAGTATTCAGCATATCCGCCATCGACAGAGTAGCCAGCATTATGCTGATCGAGACAAAGGGTTTCTTGACCTTCTAAGCAGTAATCACAATGACCACAAGCACTATAGAGCCACGGGATTCCAACGCGATCCCCCACTTTTAAGTGGTGGATCTCACTGCCGACTTCGACAACTTCACCTACGCCTTCATGTCCGGGGACCAATGGCATTTTAGGCTTCACAGGCCAATCACCATGACAGGCGTGTAAATCGGTGTGGCATACGCCACAAGCGTGGATCTTAACTAACACATCACGTGCCTTTACGTTTGGCAGCGGAATATCTTTAATGACCAGCGGTCCTTTAAACTCATTCACCACAGCGGCTTTCATGGGATTCTCCATCAGTGACTAAATGTTTTCGATAATCATTCTCATTTATATGGTATGAATTTAAATTGATATTAATCACGAAAGGTGAGGAAAATGAAGCGCGGTTTCTAGTGTGTGATAGACAACAAAAAACGCCACTCGATGTGGCGTTTTAGTGTGTTTATCCAACCACACCTTGAATGATTAAACCTTGAAGTGATGGATTATCTTTTGGAGGTTTTGCCCATTACTAAGCAATACTTCACTTGCCTGTGCAACTTGCGTTGCTTGGGCTGCCGACTGATCGCTGTTTTCTGAAATGATGACCAAATTTTTACTGATCTCTTCGGTAGCAAGAGTTTGCTGAGCGCTTGAATCGGCTATTTGCTGGTTAAGATCCAAGATATGGCTGATTTGTTGCCCAATTTCGGCCAGTGTTTCTCGTGCTTCCTTAGCTTGTCCGTGGGTGGCATTGGATTGGACTTGTGTTTTCTCCATTGCAGAGGTAACCGTTTTTGCTCTAGCTTGTAGGTTACCTACAATTTGTTCTATCTCATCAGTACTTGCTTGCGTCCGAGTTGCTAAGGTACGCACTTCATCGGCCACAACCGCAAAGCCTCGTCCTTGCTCCCCAGCACGAGCGGCTTCAATAGCTGCGTTGAGTGCCAATAAGTTAGTTTGCTCAGCAATACCCCGAATAACATCCAATACCGTACTCACCGTTTCAGAATCCTGAGCAAGTTGAAGGGTACTTTTTTCCGTTTCTGTCAGTAGGTCGGACAGTGAGCTCATATGGCTCGTCGCACTATCGATAACACTAACCCCTTGCTCACCCAATTGTGCAGCTTGTTGTGCAGCATCTGCGGCAGAAGAGGCTGACGTAGCGACTTCTTGGTTACTGGCGTGGAGCTCATTCATCGCAGAGGCAACTGTATCGACGGATTGATGTTGTTCACCCGCCTTCATTGACGCATCTGACGCTACTTGGTTAAGTTGTGTTGCGGCGCTAGTAATGCCTTCACTTACAGGAATCATGTCGGTGACAATAGAGCGTATTTTGTTGGTAAATAGGTTAAATGCCGCAGCGATGTGGCTGAGTTCATCCTTTCCATTCGAAGGTAAGTCTTTGGTGAGGTCGCCATCTCCTTCGGCGATATCATTAAGTGCTTCTTCGGTGTCAACACAAGGTTTGGTAATGCTGTAGCCAAACCAAGTGGCAATAAGAGCCATAGTAATCAAGCAGGCAATTATAATCATAATGATTGACTGGGCTCGCTCCCAAAACAGCGCATCTACATCATCAATGTATACCCCACTTCCAACAATCCACCCCCATGGTTCATGGAGTTTTACATAAGACACTTTTTCTACATCGACTTCCGAACCAGGCTTTGGCCACATGTAATTGACGAACCCACCGCCGTTGTTTCGTTTAACTTCGTTAACGAATTCAATGAAAAGTGATTTTCCTGTGGGATCTTTTACACCGGACAAGTCCTTACCATTAAGTTGAGGTTTAATAGGGTGATTAACCATATAGGGGCGGGTGTCGTTTACCCAGAAGTAATCATTTTTCTCGTACCGCAGACCATTTAGTGCAGCCTTAGCTTGGGTCTGTGCTTCTACTTTAGTAAGAGTTCCATTTTTTTCGAGTTGGTAAAAATGATTAATGACACTGTGCGCTGTCTCAACCAAATGGCGAGTTTTTACTTGTTTAGCGGTGAGAAGATCACCGAAGTAAGCGTATTTTATGTAGGCAAGTGGGGCGAGCATAAGTAACGCAATAGTAAGCGTCATAATGTACAGCCGTGATTTGATGGACACGGAGCGCAAGCTAATTCCATTCATATCGACAATCCTTTGTTTAGTGATTCGTTTACGAGGCGTTATTTTTATTTTTTTAAGCTACATCGTGTTCGTTACACGTCGACGACGTGTACCAAATTAAAGTTAGCCTTTAATTGATTATAAAAAGGTGAGCTAGATAGATAAATTCGACCAAAGACGCACAAAACGAATTAATTCATGCTGCTTTAGGATGGAAGTTAAGTGTTTGCTTATGAAGGAAAATGCGCTTTTGAGCTGTACAGTAATTTTATTGGGCTTTATGTGAATGAGAGCAAGAAGTGAGTGCGAGATTTGGATTCCAATAAAAAAGCCCTGACCAAGTAGTCAGGGCTTTAAAATTCGGTAGAAAACTGATCTGTGATTAGTTCATGCCGTATTTTTTAAGTTTCTTACGAAGCGTACCGCGGTTGATACCCATCATAGTTGCTGCGCGTGTTTGGTTACCACGAGTGTATTGCATGATGGTGTCTAGTAGTGGCTGCTCTACTTCTGCCAATACTAGTTCGTACAGGTCGTTGACTTCCTGGCCATTAAGTTGAGCAAGGTAGTTTTTAAGAGACGCTTTTACTGAGTCACGTAATGGCTTTTGAGTGATCTGGTCTTGTGAGGTCACTGTAGTTACTGTCAATGCTTCGGAAGTCAGATTTTGTTCGAACATATTCGGTCTAGCTCTTTTCTGTAATTATGATGCAACGTTATCAAAATAACCTTCTAGCGCGTCCAGTTGCAGCGGAGCCGCTTCTATAGCGTTGAAGGTACGGCGAAACTCACTTGCTTGCTCATGTTCTTTTAAGTACCAGCCAACGTGCTTACGCGCGATTCTAGGACCTAAAAACTCCCCATAAAACTCATGAAGTGCCTTCACATGACCAAGCATAATGTCTTTCACTTCCAATACTGGAAGGGAAGCCATCGTGCTGCCGTTTTCCAAATAGTGGTGGATTTCCTGAAAAATCCACGGTCGACCCTGGGCAGGGCGACCTATCATCAAAGCGTCCGCACCAGTGTATTCCAGTACGAATTTGGCTTTTTCCGGGCTATCGATATCACCGTTAGCAATAACCGGTATGGAAACCGCCTGTTTAGCCGCTTTGATGCTTTCATATTCCGCCTCGCCTTTGTACATACAAGCCCGAGTTCGCCCATGTAGAGCAAGAGCTTGTATGCCGCAGTCTTCGGCCATTTTAGCAATTTGAACACAGTTCTTATTGTCTGTATTCCAGCCTGTACGGGTTTTCAATGTCACGGGAACATCAACGGCATTTACGACAGCGGTCAGTATCTTTTCGACAATGTCCGGATGCTGAAGTAATGCTGAGCCGGCAAGCTTCTTGTTTACTTTCTTAGCAGGGCAACCCATATTGATATCGATAATTTGTGCACCATTATCAACATTATATTGAGCGGCTTCTGCCATCTGCTGGGGATCTGCCCCTGCAATCTGTACGGAGCGAATGCCCGATTCGCCTTCATGTACCATGCGTTGTTGGGATTTAGCTGTTTTCCATACTTTGGGGTTTGACGACATCATTTCACTGACAGCCAAGCCCGCGCCGTATCGTAGACATAACTCTCGAAAGGGTCTATCGGTGACTCCTGCCATAGGAGCGACGATAAGATTGTTCTTAAGTTGATAGTTTCCGATCTTCAAAACAGCATTCAGTTCTATACCAGCAAGGGCGCGCATTTTACGCATTTTTTTGCAAAGAGAAAAGCTTAATTTTTGAGCATTTACAATTTGTTTTTTAAAATGCCTAAATTTCAGTCAATTAGAATAGAAGCGCTTACTTTCTCTTGCTTTTAGGCATTTTTCTTGCCCGAGATTCGGCACCATTCTGATTGTTCAATAATCGGATCGATGTTCAGTTCGTCTCGGTAGTAATTTGCTACGTCTTCTGCTTGTGTATCTAACACACCAGACATTGCGAGCATGCCTTCAGGTTTAAGCAACCCTTTAATAACACCAGAGAGCTCACGCAGTGGTCCTGCAAGAATATTGGCAACCACAACGTCCGCAATAAGGTTGTCAGGCTGATCTTGTGGCAGAAACAATTCGAGCTGGTCCGCTACGCCATTTCGTTCTGCATTTGCTCTGGAAGCTTGAATAGCCTGCGGATCGATATCAATCCCAATGACTTTACTTGCGCCCAGTTTGATTGCAGCGATAGCCAGAATGCCAGAGCCACAACCAAAATCGATCACGGTTTTACCTTCGAGCTCAATTCCTTCAAGCCATTCAAGGCAGAGCGAAGTCGTTGGGTGCGTACCGGTACCGAAAGCTAAACCTGGATCGAGCATAACGTTAACGGCGTTTGGATCCGGGATATCTCGCCAGCTTGGGCAAATCCACAAACGCTTGCCAAATTGCATTGGGTGGAAATTCTCCATCCATTCGCGCTCCCAGTCTTTGTC
The DNA here is from genome assembly GCF_002835515.1 of Vibrio sp. vnigr-6D03. NCBI lineage: Bacteria > Pseudomonadati > Pseudomonadota > Gammaproteobacteria > Vibrionales > Vibrionaceae > Vibrio > Vibrio sp. vnigr-6D03. Next base: position 29,625 of record NZ_PIZL01000025.1, on the reverse strand, counting down.
TTCAAGTTGCTCGACTTTGTGCGCAAAACCATCTTCTAACAGACCGCTATCTGCAATTTGATTTAAGACTTGTTTAGTATCGGTTTCAGCATCGTACAGTGCGACAACGTCCGTTTCACCCCATAAGCGAGTTTCCCCCGGAAGCGGCTCGAACACAGGAGTATCTTTGGCGTCTAAAAAGGTAACGGATAATGCGCCTGTGTTTTCCATCAGCATATCGCCGATTTGTTCCGCGTTCTTGTCGCTCGCATTGAGTTTGATTTGAATCCAGGGCATGGAGTGCACCTTTTTGTCATATTGAAATTGGTGGAGGAGTCTAGCTGATTTGGACAAAAAAAACACTCCCCGACACTTTCTCAAGTGCGGGGAGTGCGGTTTGTCTTTATCGGCGTAAACGCTTACTGAAGACCGAGTTTCTTCTCAAGGTAGTGGATGTTTGCACCACCGTGTTGGAAGTTCTCATCATTCATGATCATTTCTTGCAGAGACACATTGGTTTTGATGCCTTCAACGATCATTTCACCCAATGCGTTTTTCATACGAGCAATCGCAACATCACGGTTTTCACCAAAGGTGATCAGTTTACCAATCATTGAATCGTAATGAGGAGGTACTGTGTAGCCTGTGTAGATGTGTGATTCCCAACGTACGCCCATACCGCCAGGTGCATGGAAACGTTCTACCTTACCTGGAGAAGGCAAGAAGCGCTCTGGATCTTCGGCATTGATTCGGCATTCAACCGCATGACCGCTGATCTTAATGTCGTCTTGAGTGTAAGAAAGCGGTTGACCAGCGGCAACACGAAGTTGCTCTTTGATGAGGTCTACGCCTGTCACCATTTCAGTAACTGGGTGCTCTACCTGAATACGAGTGTTCATTTCGATGAAGTAGAATTCGCCGTTTTCGTATAGGAACTCAAATGTACCTGCACCGCGATAGCCAATTTCCAAACAAGCACGCGTACAACGCTCACCGATGTATTTACGCATTTCTGCAGTAATGCCCGGTGCTGGTGCTTCTTCCACTACTTTTTGGTGACGACGCTGCATTGAGCAATCACGTTCGCCTAGGTGGATTGCACCACCCTGACCGTCTGCAATGATCTGAACTTCAACGTGACGTGGGTTTTCTAGGAATTTCTCCATGTAAACGATGTCGTTGTTGAACGCTGCTTTTGCTTCCGCACGAGTCATTGCAATCGCTTCAATCAATTCTTCTTCGCTACGAACCACACGCATACCACGACCACCACCACCACCAGAGGCTTTTATGATCACAGGGTAGCCAATGCGTTTCGCGTGCGCTTTGTTTTTGCTGCCGTCGTCATCTAGCGGACCGTCTGACCCAGGTACGCATGGAACGCCTGCTTTTTTCATCGCAGTGATAGCGGAAACTTTGTCACCCATTATGCGGATGGTTTCGGCTTTAGGACCGACGAAAATGAAACCGCTGCGTTCAACTTGCTCTGCAAAGTCTGCGTTTTCAGATAGGAAACCGTAGCCAGGGTGAATAGCGATAGCACCAGTGACTTCCGCAGCAGAAATAATTCTTGGAATATTCAGGTAGCTGTCGATACCACGAGCAGGACCGATACAAATGGATTCGTCTGCCAGTAGTACGTGTTTAAGGTCACGGTCAGCGGTTGAGTGAACAGCTACCGTTTTAATACCCAGCTCTTTACATGCGCGAAGGATACGAAGTGCAATTTCACCTCGGTTCGCGATGACTAATTTATCTAGCATATAATCAGCCTCAGTTATTCGATGATAACGAGTGGTTGGTCAAACTCAACAGGTTGACCGTCTTCCACTAGAATGGCTGTAACTACGCCAGATTTGTCCGCTTCAATTTGGTTCATCATTTTCATTGCTTCAACAATGCAAAGCGTCTCGCCAGCTTTAACGCTTTGACCGATTTCGATAAATGATTTTGATTCTGGGCTTGGAGAGCGGTAGAAAGTACCGACCATTGGAGAAAGAACATGGTGTCCAGCCGGTACAGCTTCAGCTGGAGCTTCTGCTGCTGGTGTCGCAGGTGCAGCTACAGGTGCTGCTGCCGCTGGAGCGACAGGCGCTGCTGCGTATTGAATAGGCGCCGCGATAGGAGCAGGACCTGAACGACTGATTCGTACTGACTCTTCACCCTCAGAGATTTCAAGCTCTGCGATGCCAGATTCTTCCACTAACTCAATCAGCTTCTTAATTTTACGAATATCCATCTTATTTTCTCTTTCTCAAATTAGGTGACTCTCAAGTTTCGAGAGTGTTCTGTGTCATGTATTACTTATTTGACTGCTGGTATTACCCATTTGACTGCAAGTGACTTACCGCTGCAGCCAATGCGAATTGGTAGCCTTGGGCACCCAAGCCACAAATTACCCCGACGGCTTTATCCGATAGGTAAGAATGATGGCGGAAAGGTTCACGTGCGTGAACGTTAGATAGGTGCACTTCAATGAACGGAATGTCGACGCCCAATAACGCGTCACGTAGAGCGACACTAGTATGGGTAAACGCTGCTGGATTGATAACAATGAAATCCACATTTCCCATGGCAGCATGAATGGCTTCAATCAGTTCGTATTCACGATTGGATTGCAGATGCTGGATTTCTACATCAAGCGAAACCGCCTGGTGTTCTAAATCATCAATGATCTGAGAGAGCGTTTTAGAGCCATAATGTGCCGGTTCACGGAGACCCAAAAGATTAAGATTAGGACCGTTTAGAACCAGAATACGTGATTTTGTAGCCATCGTGAGGTTATCTTCCTTTAACTAGAGGTTAAAATTCGACATTCCAAATTTTGTGAGCTGATAATTAAATTTAGAGGTCTAAATTACCGTCTTGCTCAAATTAACTGTCGATTATAGACAATTCAGCGCAATTAGCAGCAAAATACTGGTCAAACCTCGACAATTTTGTGTCAAAGATAAGGAAATTTGTGAGGAAGATAAAGAATCCGGACCCGCCTTCAAGGAGACAGTAGTGGCGAGCCCGGAAAACTTATTTGTTTGAGCGAGAAACCAACCATGTAGGAAGTTGTGGAACTTTGGCAATGACGATACCAATGAGTAAAGGCAGCAGCAGTTGCTGTGACAGCTCTGATAGGTGGTTATCGTTTATCCACGCGTCGAGAAGCAGCGCAACTACTGGGAATATGAGAAAACAGAGTGAAGCCGTGAAGGGTGCCGTCATTTGATTGAGGGAGAAGTACGCAACAATACCAATGACACTTGCAACAAGCCCTAGATAGACCACGGCATACATCGATTCGGCGGTGAAGTAATGTGCGTCCGGCTGTTCCATAAACAGTCCAACAACCAATAGTAATAACGCGGCGATACCAGAAGGCAATGCGTTATAGGTAAGCACATGGATTCCCTTTGCATACTTTTGAGTTAACACATACATGACGGCATGGATAAGCACGGCGCTTACGAGCGCTAGGATACCTGCGTTGTCATTGCTGTCACCCATCTCCAGCTCGCCTGATAGAATCAAACACAACGCGATGACGGCCATGCCTAATCCAAAAAATTGGTGAGCAGAAAGACGCAATGACAAGCTGACCATAGAAACGGCTAAAACCGCGATTGGCATATTGGCAAAGATGATGGAGGCCAACCCAGAAGAGATGTATTGCTCGCCTAATATCATCAGGGTAAAGGGAATCGCGAAGTAAAATACAGCGACAGCCACCATGAATTTTCGTTTGCCCTTTGGGAAAAGTAAGGCTTTTTTCATCAGCAGTGTCACAGCGATTAATAAAGGGGCAGAAATCAGGAACCGCAGGCCTGTCGCGGTAATCGGGGGGATGGTTTCAACCGCAATTTCCATCGCCATCCATGTTGTACCCCATATCAAACAAACGGAGACAAATGTGATGGTGCAAAGTAATTGTTTAGACATTGCTTTTATCTGTTACTGAGAAAGAGCGTCTATTCTATGCAATCAGTAGGAGTGGTAATTTCTCAATGTAGCACGACTTTTTCGTATAAAGAGAAAGGCATTTTCTAATATGACGTTTTACAGAAAAATTTTCCTTAACACGGAGTTCAGATAAAAAAGCCAGGTCAAAAGACCTGGCGAAGTAATAAAGGTGGAAATTAGGTTGAATCAGATTAAGACAGGTTCTGATTTTCTTCTATGAGCTTATTCACCACGCTTGGATCGGCAAGTGTCGAAGTATCGCCCAAGTTGCTGGTATCGCCTGTGGCGATTTTACGTAAAATTCGACGCATGATTTTACCCGAACGCGTTTTCGGTAGAGAATCTGTCCAGTGCAATACGTCTGGTGTTGCGATAGGACCAATCTCTTTGCGTACCCAGTTCTTCACTTCTTTGTGAAGTTCTGCACTTGGTATTTCACCGTCATTCAAGGTGATGTAGGCATAAATCGCCTGACCTTTGATATCGTGAGGAACACCAACGATAGCCGCCTCGGCAATCTTATCGAAGGCAACCAACGCCGATTCAATTTCTGCAGTACCCATACGGTGACCAGAAACGTTTAGCACATCATCCACACGACCAGTGATCCAGTAATAGCCATCTTCATCACGGCGAGCACCGTCACTGGTGAAGTACATGCCTTTAAATGTAGAGAAATAGGTTTGTTCAAAGCGCTCGTGATCGCCATAAACAGTACGCATTTGCCCTGGCCAAGAGTCGAGAATCACAAGGTTACCGTCTGCGGCACCTTCAATGATGTTACCTACGTTATCGACAAGTGCTGGTTGTACGCCAAAGAATGGGCGAGTCGCTGAGCCCGGCTTCAATGCGGTTGCACCAGGCAGTGGTGAAATCAAAATACCGCCTGTTTCTGTTTGCCACCAAGTATCCACGATAGGTGATTTTTCATCACCGATGGTTTTGTAGTACCACTCCCACGCTTCAGGGTTAATCGGTTCACCAACAGAACCCATGATGCGCAAGCTGCTGCGGTTTGTACCTTCAACGGCTTCATTCCCTTTTGCCATTAAGGCGCGAATTGCCGTTGGTGCGGTGTAAAGAATGTTGACGTTGTGTTTGTCGACTACTTCGCTCATGCGGTTTGTTTTCGGGTAGTTAGGCACACCTTCAAACAAGATAGTTTTGGCACCGTTAGCAAGCGGCCCGTAAATTAAGTAAGTGTGACCCGTGATCCAACCTACGTCTGCAGTACACCAGAAGGTTTCGCCTTGCTGGTAATCGAACACGTACTTGAATGTCATTGTTGCGTAGACGAGGTAACCACCTGTGGTGTGTAAAACGCCTTTTGGTTTACCTGTGGAACCAGAAGTGTAAAGAATGAAAAGCGGGTCTTCTGCGTTCATTTCTTCTGGCGGGCAATCATCCGATACCGCTGCGGTTGCTTCGTGCCACCAAACATCACGCTGCTCATCCCAAGCAACATCGCCACCTGTGCGTTTTAGAACCAGTACTTTTGAAATGCTGTCGACTTCAGGGTTAGCCAATGCATCATCGACATTTTTCTTCAATGGAACCGCACGACCACCACGAACCCCTTCGTCTGCTGTAACAACAACTTTTGCGTTGGAATCAACAATACGACCTGCCAGTGCTTCTGGAGAAAAACCACCAAAAACGACTGTGTGAACCGCACCAATACGCGTACAAGCCAGCATTGCCACGGCAGCTTCCGGTACCATTGGCATGTATAAACAAACGACATCACCTTTCTTAACGCCTTGCTCTTTCAGGGCGTTAGAGAAACGGCAGACTTCTTTGTGGAGTTCATTAAAGGTCAGTGTTTTATCATCGGCTGGGTCATCCCCTTCCCAAATGATAGCAACTTCATTGCCGCGCTCGGCGAGGTGACGGTCGATACAGTTTGCAGAAACGTTGAGTGTTCCATCTTCAAACCAGCGAATATCGACGTGTCCAGTATCGAAGGAGGTTTGTTTTACGTTGGTGTAAGGTTTGATCCAATCTACGATTTTTCCGTGTTCGCCCCAAAAGCCCTCTGGGTCGCTGACAGATTGTTGGTACATCGCCAGATAAGTGTCGTTATCAGCGTGGGTCTTAGCTTTAATATTTTCTTTGACCGGATAAACGTGGGCTTCACTCATTGCTCTCTCCTTGTGAATTCAGCAAGTTCCATTATTTCCGAAATGATATGGAAATCGGTTGGTATTAACTCTCAGCTACCCCCAGTTTTTCTACAATTAGACTTTAGGATGATAAGGGGGCATTTGCCTTTATAAGCAGCGGCTTACTTAGAAAATTGAGAGGTGGATCAGCGCTTTAATTGCAGAGCAAGCTAACGCACATAAGCAGAGGTCAGAGCAGGTAGGTCGCCATAAGTGAGACGAACGTAAACTAATGCAGCCGAAATGGCGTCTTGCAGAGCATCATGTTTGTTGTCTTGTGGGGGTAGGTCCAAGTGCTTGCAGATGGCATCCAAGCTGAGATCAAAATAAGCATTAGGTAGGTGGCGCTCAAGCTTTTCGTGATAGATCTGGCTGACTTCCAACAAAGGGTTTGGAAGAGGAAAGCCCAAATGGCGCTTACAGGCTAGATCAAGAATCGTTTTGTCATAACGGATGTGATAACCCACAACAGGGCGGTTGCCAATGAATGCAATTAACGCCTCTAGTGCGTCTTTTTCATTCATTCCCCCTGCAAGGTCACTATGGCGGATTTTGTGCACACAAACGGAATCTGCATTAAGAGATTGAGGTGCACGTAAACGAACATGGAATGGCTGGCTGGTGATGATACGGTTGCCAATGATTTTTGTGGCAGCAATAGTGACCAGTTCGGCTCGGTTAGGGTCTAGGCTGGTGGTTTCACAATCGAGAGAAACAAATTCCGTTTCATGGGGCGCATCAAATAGTGATTGATACGGGTTTCCCTTTAATTTTCTGCGCCACCACCAGCGAAACAATCTATTCATATGACCTCTTTGTCTTTGTTGTTCTCTTAGTCACGGATTTGATAATGATAGCCTAGCCATTGCTTGAACTTTTTCACAACATGCAGGCTGTGCCTGAGAAGATCCCTTTCAGAGCGGTCCAGTAATTTGAGTTCTATATTGTTACCACTGTGATGCTCTGATAACTGCTGCGCTAAACGTAATTTAAAGAACAATTTGAGCGCTTCCGTCAGGTTGTCAGCCGTGTCAGGCTCAAGAATCCGCTTTTTCTGTAGTGCTTCTATGCGGTCAAAGGTGTTCTTTTCAATTAAAGCGTATTCCAACGAAAGTGCGCGAATACCGTGCACAATGGGAAAAATGCCACCTCTTTTTATATCGAGCCCATCTTTGCTTTTTTTGACATTCCCAAACAGAGTGAGAGGGAGTGAAAACTGCAAGGCTGGGCGAGTAAAATCCATTAGTACGAGCATGTTGTTCTTCATGCTGTCGGAGATATGCTGTGCCACGGGGGTAAGTAACTCGTGGTTTCCCGCCACAGCGTGAGCATCGGTGAGAATAGCAAGTTTCATTACGTTCTCTGCCGTCCCCTTTGTGATCCATCGAGTTACAGTGCGTTGCCAATCACTTTGGCTATGCACCCAATCGGGGTTATTCACCATGACTTTGCCGGGGCAAAGAGGGTAGCCGAGTTGCTGCAGAGTATGCGTAAATCGCTCCATGACTTCTTGGCATTCTGCCCATTCAACGCCATCTTGTAATATCAGCGCATTGTCTTGGTCGGTTTTGAGTACCTGTTCCCCTCGTCCTTCAGAGCCCAATACGATCAGGCAGCATTTATCGTGCATGGGGGAGGGAATGATAAGGTGGAAGGCTTTCTCAATGATTTGTTCGTTGACTGCGGAAATAAGCTCCATGATAAAGCGAGTTCGAATGCCGTTATTGATTAGGCTTTCAACCAAATGTCGCTGCCTATTGGCTGCCAGGGCGAGCTCTTCAATGCTTTGAGCACGGGCAATGCTGAGAGATAAAACGTGTGAGTGTGTCGAGAAGCTAGACAGTATTTGTGTCATGTCTAACATGCCAACGGGCTCACTGCCATTGCAAACCATAACACGCTTCATTCGTTGACGAGTCATGGTGATCATCGCATTAAACAGGAAGTCCCCATCTTCGATGTAATACACAGGAAAGGTTGCAATGGTGCCTACAGGCGTATCCAGTGGGTGGTCATCTAACATGACGGCATGCAGCATGTTGGTTCGCGTAATAATGCCAAATGGGTAAGGAGTCGAAGATTCAGCAAGCCTCGGATCGTGCTCTTCCAATCGCACTAATGCACTGTCGATTGAGCGCTCTTTCATGAGTTTCGTTACGGCATTGAGTGGCTCATCGTGATCAAGAATCAGTACCGGATGATAAATGCTGTCATCGACTTTCGTGAGAATGAACTCCCCAAGATTTTGCTGCTTCTGTGCCGCTTCGACCAGCTCTTGCCGTTTCGACAGGTTGGAATCGAAATAGGCAGAAAACTTTGGGTTGGTTTGGTACAGCTCGATAAAGACTTCACTTGGGAGCAAATAACTTAAGGTGTCTTCTAAGGCGATGTACTTGTGCTTAACGGTTCCTTCTAGCTGAGCGCGCACATCAAATAAATCATCGTTCGCATAATGTGCGAAGATTTCTTGATCGTCCCCTGAGCGCTCTTCTACTCCACCTTTTATCAGAATGTGTAACGCTGTCCCCGTTTGACCAGGTTTAAGTATGGTTTCATTTTCGCGGTAATACGCAACATCTAAAGAGGCTCTTAGTCGTTCTTGTTCCTGCGTTGAAAGCCGATCAAAAGGAGCGGCGTTCATATTGAATTTATCCGGCATAGCTGAACAGCTCTAACACAATGACATTATCAATAGTGTTGGTAAAAAGTGGGATAAGCTCCAGACGACTTTGGTCTAATGGGTGCAGAGAACTGAGTTGAATCGGAGGAAATTCTATCTGGCTGAATGCGAAATCAGAGATTTCGAAGGGGGTCGTTCTAGGTTGTTAAAATGATAGGTGTTTGATAATAAAGCGCTTCATTTTTGTTGGGTGTATTCCGTTAAACAGGGAAGAAAAATCTCTCAAATTTTTCTCTTTTAGTTTGATGCGAAGTTGGGATAATGTCGCCCCGTTCCTTATTCAATTAGGTGTTTAATGCTCCGCAGTACCCCATATGGCTGGATATCTCAGTATTTTGTCGGCTTCTTTTTCTCTTATGGCGTCCATTTGCCTTTTTGGGCAATTTGGTTTGCTTCACAAGATATTTCAGCGTCTGACATTGGTGTGCTGATCGGGCTTGGGCTGGCTTGTCGGTGCTTTGCCAATTTGGTGATTACCCCACGTCTGCACAAGGTTGAACACCTAATCCCAGCCCTTCGTTGGCTCACTTTGGCATCGATGCTCGCCATTGTTGCGCACTTATTTGTTGGGGGCGACTTTTGGCTTCTGGCTGGTGCAACCATTCTATTTAACCTCTCTTGTGGTCCTGTGGTTCCATTAACCGATGCGATGGCGAACTATTACGCTCGCCTCAAGTTACTGGATTATGGAAGAACAAGGCTTTGGGGCTCCATTGCTTTTGTGGCGGGTTCGACAGTCGTGGGATATTTAGTGGCGATATACGGAGCGAGCGCCATTATTTATACCGCATTGGCAGGGTTTGCTGCTTCCATGCTATTGGTGATGCGCAACCCCGATGTGATGCCTGTTTCGGAAACGGAAGAAAGCAAGGAAAGACCAAAACTGACGGCGATTTTGAAAGACTCGTCCGTGGTTCGCTTTCTGGTTTTAGCGTCGTTAATTCAAGGGAGCCACGCCGCTTACTACGCCTTTAGTTCGCTACATTGGAAGTCTTCGGGTATTTCAGCAGATATCATTGGTTATCTCTGGAGTTTAGGGGTAATTGCTGAAATTTCCGTATTTGCGTTCAGTAAACGCATGTTCATGGGGTGGTCACTGCGATTGTTATTTGTTGTGGCGTCTGTGGGCGTATTTGTGCGATGGGGGCTGACAGCATCCACTACGGATATTGGGGCACTAATTATGGTTCAACTTCTCCATGGGGTGACATTTGCTATGGCACATATTGCTGCTATTCAATTCATTCAAAAGCAGAGCCAAAACAAAATGGTACCCTTACAAGCGCTGTACAATGCAATTCCTCTCGGGGCATTCATAGCATTAATGACAACACTCAGTGGTTGGGGTTATGAGAAGTGGGGCGAGAATGTATTCTGGATGATGGCCGCGATGGGTGTCATTGCCATTTTTATACGAGTAGATTCGAAGAAATCAGTGCGGTAGCACAATTTCAAAGCGAACCGTTTGAGATTAAAAATGAGACAACGTTAAATGAAAACCAGAGCATAGCTCTGGTTTTTTGCGTTACAAGGAAAGTTATTAATGCAAGGTTGGATTGTCATCCCCGTTTCATTGACCTATCTCGGTCTGTTGTTTTTTATTGCTTGGTATGGCGATCGCCGTGTGAAATGGCTGTCACGCTGGCGTCCTTGGATCTACAGTTTGTCGATTGCGGTGTACTGTACCTCATGGACTTTCTACGGAACGGTAGGGCAAGCAAGCAGTAACCCTTGGTCTTTCATTCCCATCTATGTTGCTCCGATTCTCGTCTTCACCATCGGCTGGCGCTTGCTCGCACGGCTAATCCTTATCGCTAAACGTGAACACATAACATCTATTGCTGATTTTATCGCTGCTCGATATGGAAAATCGCAAGGTTTGGCAGTCACGATCACCATTATTGCTGTGGTGGGGATTCTGCCATATATCACCCTTCAGCTCCGTGGTATTACCATGGGGCTAGAGCTGGTTGCGCCAAATTTAACCGAAGATTTGGGGTATCAAGACGCCAATATTTCTTGGTTTGTGGTGTTGGCGTTAGCTATGTTCACCATGCTCTTTGGAACAAGGCACATCGACAATACCGAGCACCACCGTGGCATGATGATGGCCGTCGCATTTGAGTCCATCGTAAAGCTGGTGGCTTTTCTCACTGTGGGTTGCTTTATTGCTTATGTTGCTTTGCATACGCCCGAGCTCGACTTAATGGCGATTGCCAGTGAAACTTACGAATCACCGAATGTTCCAACGCTCGTCATTCACACCATATTAACCATGGCTGCCATTATTTGTTTACCACGACAGTTTCACACGATGGTGGTAGAAAACGAAAAAGCGAAAGATCTCTACACCGCGCGGTGGCTGTTTCCGATTTACTTAGTATTGATGGGGCTGTTTGTTTTGCCAATTGCATGGGCAGGACAGGGGCTATTAACAGGCGTTTCGCCTGACTCCTATGTGATCAGCTTGCCTCTCTCCATGGGGGCAGAAAACATAGCATTGCTGGCGTTTTTGGGCGGTACGTCTGCCGCGTCGGGCATGGTTATCGTGTCGACGATCGCGTTAGCCATCATGGTCTCAAATGATTTAGTTTTGCCGCTCATTCTAAGGCGAATGAAGCTTTCCGAGCGAACCCATACCCACTTCTCTGGCATGTTATTGAATATCCGCCGAGGGCTAATTCTTTTGCTATTGGCAGGAGCGTGGGCATTTTATCAAGTGCTTGGCAGCATCAGTTCGTTGTCGGTGATTGGGTTGCTTTCGTTTGCCGCAATCGCACAATTTGCGCCTTCATTAATCGGTGGTATGTATTGGCGAGAAGGCAATCGAAAAGGGGTTTATGTCGGTTTATTTGCGGGCTTTACCGTGTGGCTTATCACCCTAATGAGTCAAACGGAGATGCTGGCAGGCAGCGCCGACAGTAACTTTTTATTGTGGGTGGTTACGCCACCGGATGTGCTATCAAACCTATCGCTGTCTATGTCGGACTGGGGTATGTTTCTGAGTGTATTGCTGAACACTTTCTTTTATATCGCAGTGTCCCTATTTACTCGCTCTAGCCTAAGTGAGCGCTTACAGTCGGCAGCGTTTGTCGGAACACCGTTGCCGGAAAGCGAAAATGTCAGCTTGTATCAAAGCCGAGTGACCGTGGCAGAATTAGAGATGCTGGCGTCTCGATTCGTTGGGCGAAGCCGCGCCCGTGCTGCATTTCGGAATTTCTGGAACCAACAAGGTGGCGACATGTTACCTAATCAGCAAGCTTCGTCAGCCCTCATCCGCCACACTGAGCGGGTGCTCGCTGGTGTGTTTGGTGCCTCTTCCGCTAAGTTAGTCCTTACTTCTGCGCTTCAAGGCAGAAATATGCAGTTAGAAGAAGTTGCGACCATCGTCGATGAAGCTTCTGAGTTGTATGATTTTAGCCGAGGGTTACTGCAGGGCGCGATTGAACATATTAGCCAAGGCATTACCGTGGTGGATAAGCAGCTTAGGTTGGTGGCATGGAATCAGCGATATTTGGAGTTGTTCGATTTTCCTACGGGGCTTATTCAGGTCGGTCGCCCCATTGCTGATGTGATTCGTCACAATGCTCAACAAGGGCTATGTGGTCCAGGTGACCCAGAAGATCATGTAAAACGACGCGTCGAGCACCTCGTACGCGGAACCAAGCACACCTCTTCTCGAATTCGGCCTGATGGTCGTTTTATAGAGGTGCAAGGTAACCCAATGCCAGGCGGTGGCTTTGTGATGAGTTTTACCGATATCACCGTATTCCATGAAGCAGAAAAAGCGTTGAAAGAAGCCAACGAAAATCTGGAATCACGCGTGCATGAGCGAACCATCGAGCTAGAACGGTTGAATAAGCGCTTGGTCTCCGCTACTCAAAGTGCAGAATCAGAATCGCATTCCAAGAGCCGATTCCTTGCTGCGGTCAGCCATGATTTGATGCAGCCGTTGAATGCGGCGCGACTTTTTGCTTCATCTCTTTCTGAGACCGCCAAAGATGACGACACGAAAAAGTTCTCTCACCACATCGAGAGCGCACTTGGCGCAGCGGAAGAACTTATTGGCGACTTGCTGGATATTTCTCGATTGGAGTCGGGGAAACTAGAAACCAATGTACATGCATTTTCCTTAAATGATGTGCTCGATAATTTGGATGCCGAGTTCAGCGCGTTAGCCAAACAACAAGGTATCAATTTCAAAATGGTGCCTTCCAATCTACTGGCGGAATCTGATCCCAAATTATTGCGCCGAGTGCTGCAAAACTTCCTCACCAACGCTTTTCGTTATAACCCGAAAGGCAAGGTACTGCTGGGGGCTCGCCGAGTGGGTAACCAAGTTCGAATCGAGGTTTGGGACAATGGTGTTGGCATTCATGAAGACAAACAAGCCGCTATTTTTGAAGAGTTTACGCGCGTAGAGGTAGGGCACAGCGATCAAGGCTTAGGGTTAGGGCTTGCGATAGCAAAAGGTATCGCTCGCGTGCTTGGGCACGAGATTTCTCTACGTTCTTGGCATGGGCAAGGCACCGTTTTTTCGGTGGCATTAAACCGAAGTGCTCAAATTGAACCTCAAGCAGCGATATCAGCACCAGCCAATACCAGTGATGTGGCTGGAATGAAGGTTCTTTGTGTTGATAACGAAGCGGACATCTTAGTAGGAATGCAAGAGCTACTGGAGCGGTGGGGCTGCGACGTGAAAGTGGCAGAAGATCTGGTCCAAAGCTTAAAAGCACTCGAAAACGATTGGGCACCGGAAGTGATTTTCTCCGACTATCGCTTAGATCATGGCAGAACGGGATTAGAAGTTTTGCAGCAATGCCGACTCAGATTGGGTGACAGTTTTGAAGGGGTGATTATCAGTGCCGATCGGACCGACGACATGTTGGACGCCATTCAATCTAATGGATTCAGTTTTATCGCCAAACCAGTGAAACCGTTAAAATTAAGAGCGGTGTTGAATCGGGTAAGTTGAAAAAGAGCGCCTTTTGGCGCTCTTTTTAAATTAGAACTTGTAGCCGATACCTACGTAGAACGAACTAAGGTCTAATGTGATACCGCCGTCTTCAATACTTGTCTTTTTATAACCTGCACGAGCTAAAACGCCGTTGTGGTGCTGGTATCCACCTTCTAAGCCGTAAATGAAGCCATTTTCACTTGATGTCTTAATTGCAAAGTTGTTTACCAAGTCCAGATTAAGAGTGTATGAACCGTAGCCAAGAGTACCACCAATATAGATGTTGTCATTGACGTAGTATTTTGGTTTTACATTCAGTGCAGTGCTAGTGATATAAGCTTCAGCTGCTCTATCTGAGAACGTTTTGTAGTTGCCCCAGTTATAAAATTCTAACTCAGCAGCAACATTAATTTTGTCGTTGGCTTTGAATTCATAACCAAGGTTGAAGCCTGATGCAATATCTAGGTCAGAGTTGTATGGATTATCGCTAGAAATGGATTCTCCAGAGACAGATGATTCTCCCGAAAGTCCCAAATCCAAACCTGCGTAAAAGCCTTCTGTTTTTACTGACGTTGGCGCGTTGTCTTCTTGAGCTTGTGCTGGAAGAGCGATAGCTAGAGAAAGTGCGCTCAGTAGAATTGTTTTATTCACTTTTATAATTTCCTGATTGATATATCTATTTTTTCGCGCGAATTATTATTTCTAATTCATATGTTTATCAATGGACAAATTGTTAGTGTTTATTAATAGTTAGATATTTTATAATTTTTCGGAGGTTGCCCAGATTGAGCTGAAATAGAAAAACCGTCAGATAGACGGTTTTTGGGGGAGTTTTAATGTTGTTTAGGGCTGAATTTCGCTAATCGATCTATCGTGCAAAATTCAGATTAAGTCGTTTCTTGAGTGAATTTTTCTCTTAAATCGACTATTTATCTTCAGTAAACAGCGTTTCGTAAACCACGAATTGGGTGTTTGCTTCACCGTAATATAGCGTGTCGCCAGACTGAAATACCATCAGTAACTTGCTTTCTTCATTCTGTGGAGCATTAACGGTTAAGTGCCAGCTTTGCGCATCGATTTTACGCATTTTTGATGGAATACGTTTATCGTCAGGGGAGTCTGCTATTGCGATTTTGGCGCCCTCTAAAGGTAAATCTGCTTTTAAACTTAACGTCAATTGACCATCTTTAATCCCTTCTGAGCGAAACTGTACTTTAAAATCCCCATTTTCCATATTGCACAAACCGCTGGTGTAGCGGCAATTGGATTTGCTTGCCAGCTTATAAGATTCCCCTTCTTTGGCAGCATGCGGTTTCTCGCTTATTGCTGCGTCCGTACCGAAATACGCAATAATGGCAAGAATGGGAGCGATGAGCATGGCAATAATAAAGTGCTTGTTTTTAAACATGTTTGGGCTTCTTCCTGCTGACTTTTATCTAAAATGCCTCAGATGAGGAGATAAAAAAAGCCCCTGTCGGGGCTTTTGTGGCGTGTGTTTTAATTAGTGTGACTGAGCGTCGCCTGCGCCAGCTGGAACACGTACGTGCTCAACCAAGTCTTTCACTTCTTGCGGTGTATCTGCGGTTACTTTAGAAACAGCAAATGCGACTGCGAAGTTGAAGGCGGCACCGATAGCACCAAATGCATTTGGTTCAATGCCTAGGAACCAGTTGCTGCCCCAGCTTTCTAGGTATTTCCAATCAGCGATGAACAAAATGCCTTTGTGTTGGAATACGTAGAACAGAGTAATCGTGATACCTGCAATCATACCGGCGATTGCACCTTCCTTGTTGATGTTCTTACTGAAGATACCCATCATCAAGGCGGGGAATATCGACGAAGCGGCCAAGCCAAAGGCGAGGGCTACGGTACCGGCGGCAAATCCGGGTGGGTTCAAGCCTAAATAGCCTGCCACCGCAATTGCCACCGCCATCGATATCCGACTGGCGAGGAGCTCCTTCTTCTCGGATATGTTCGGATTAATAACCCCTTTTATTAAGTCGTGGGATATGGACGACGATATCGCGAGCAATAAGCCGGCAGCAGTAGAGAGTGCGGCAGCCAAGCCACCCGCTGCTACTAATGCGATGACCCAGTTAGGCAGCTTCGCAATTTCAGGGTTTGCCAGAACCATGATGTCACGGTCCACTTTTAACTCGTTTGTTGCTTTGTCAGAGGTGTACTGAATTTCACCGTCGCCATTCTTATCGTCAAATCCTAGAAGACCTGTTTTCTCCCAATTTTTGAACCAAGCTGGACGCTCGTCGTATTTCAAGTATTCGTTCTGAGCTGGGTTTACTGTGTCCATTAAGTTCAGACGAGCCATTGCTGCTACAGCTGGAGCCGTGGTGTAAAGGATCGCAATAAAGAACAGTGCCCAACCTGCTGAAGTTCGCGCATCACGTACTTTTGGTACAGTGAAGAAACGGATGATTACGTGAGGCAGACCTGCCGTACCAATCATCAGAGACATGGTGTAAACGAACATGTTCAGCGTATCGCCCCGAACGGCGGTGGTGTATTCGGTGAATCCAAGCTCGGTGACGACTTGATCAAGCCGATCGAGTAAGTAGACATCGGTTCCGACCATGGTCCCACCTAAACCAATTTGAGGCAGAGGGTTACCTGTCAGCTGAAGTGAAATGAAGATTGCGGGAATAGTGTAAGCTAAAATGAGTACGCAATACTGAGCGATCTGTGTGTAAGTAATCCCTTTCATTCCGCCCATTACAGCGTAAATGAATACGATACACATACCAATCAACAGACCAGTTGAGTAGTCCACTTCAAGGAAACGACCAAACGCAACGCCTACACCTTTCATCTGACCGATAACGTATGTCACCGATGCGATGATCAAACACGCTACCGCTACAACGCGGGCAGTGTTGGAATAAAAGCGCTCACCTACGAATTCTGGCACTGTGAACTTACCAAACTTACGAAGGTAAGGAGCAAGAAGCAGAGCAAGTAATACGTAACCACCGGTCCAACCCATAAGGAATACAGAACCACCGTAGCCCATAAAGGCAATCAAGCCGGCCATCGAAATAAACGACGCTGCCGACATCCAGTCTGCTGCTGTTGCCATGCCGTTTGCGATAGGGTTTACCCCCCCGCCAGCAACATAGAATTCTTTGGTCGAGCCAGCGCGGGCCCAAATGGCGATACCAATGTAAAGTACAAAGGTGGCACCGACGACTAAATATGTAATTGTTTTAAGATCCATCTTAACGACTCCTTACTCGTCCACGCCAAATTCGCGGTCTAACTGACGCATCTTCCACGCGTAGTAGAAAATGATTGCCAAGAAGCAGTAAATTGAGCCTTGCTGCGCAAACCAGAAACCGAGCTTGTATCCGCCAAGTTGGAATTGATTTAGTGCATCAACAAACAAAATGCCACAACCGAATGACACTACAAACCAGATTGCCATCAAGGAAATCATGAGTCTTACGTTTTTGTCCCAGTAGGCCTTTGCCCGTTCTTTGTTTTCGAACGCCATTGCCGTCTCCTTACGATATTGAATGCTCTTCATTACATGAACAGCTCGTTGTTAACGATTTGTATCAGGATTTACAATAGCAAGATGAAATCAAGAACTCTTTTCTACTTTAGTCTGGGCGAGAAAATGAAAAAGCCCCCTAAAAACGGGGGCTTAAAGATGAGTGTTCCGAAAAGTGAGATGTTAACACGTTGTTAACTTAGCCGAAGGTCTAAGACTCTGGCTCCATTTGTTGGAGAAGTATGACGGCTTGAGTTCGGTTTTTGACACCGAGCTTGCGAAAAATGGCGGTCATGTGTGCTTTGATGGTCGCTTCTGAAACGTTGAGTTCGTACGCGATTTGCTTGTTCAATAATCCGTCGGACAACATACCAAGTACGCGGTATTGTTGAGGGGTTAACGCGGCGATCTTTTCACTTAGCTCATTACATGCAGCATTATTGGTGATCATCCCTTCTGGGAAGAAAGGTTCTCCATTGAGTACCTGATTGAGTGCAGCCACCAGCTCTCTCATGTCGCTTGATTTTGGAATAAACCCAAACGCACCATGGCTTTTAACTTGAGTGACGACGCTGGATTCTTCACTTGCGGAAATAACGACAATTGGGAGATCTGGGTATTCGGCGCGAAGTTGGATCAAACCAGACATTCCATTGGCGCCGGGCATCTTCAAGTCTAGCAACAGAAGATCGGGTTCTTGCTCTTTCTCCAAAAGGGAAAGTAAAGCCGCTAGAGAATCGGCTTCAAGCAGATTGGCTCCGCTGATCGCCATATGTACCGACTGAAATAAAGCATTACGGAACAGTGGGTGATCATCGGCGATGAGGATGGTGTAGGTCGAGTCCATGACGTTAAGCACTCTTTAACAGACAGTTAATTTAATTATTATCACCGTCTCCAGAATACAACAACTAATATGCGCTTATTCTCTGATTTTTCTTCTAAAAATGTGAAAGAGCCAGACTAAGATAGACCGGCTCTTTAATAATTGATATTGATGTCAATAACTTAGCTTAACGCAACGATTTCATCAGGGTTAAGTTGCAGTAAGATCGGTGATCCATTTCTTATATGGGTCGAACCTCGCAAGTGAGGGTCATCGACCATTAACATTTGACCACCAATATCGATGCCGTAACGCACTAAGTGACCTAAAAACTCTCGATGTTTCACTTTTCCTTCCAACTTTATCGCGTCTGAATTGGGTGAGGAATGGCAAATTTCTAAGCTTTGAGGTCGGAATACCAACGAAATATCGCCTCGTTCCTTCGTTTGATACGGGAAATGAATACCGGATTCCGATTGGAACACACTGCTTCCGCCAGATTCAGTGATTTGCCCATTCAATACGTTCGCAGTACCCAAGAAATCGGCAACAAACTTATTGGCAGGGTTATCGTAGAGTTCAATGGGTTCTCCGATCTGTTGAATTACGCCTTGATCCAAAACCGCAATGCGATCTGAAATGGTGTTGGCTTCTTCCTGATCGTGAGTCACAAAGATCGTGGTTAATCCTAATTGACGTTGCAGATCAAGAAGATCACGTCGCATTTGTTCACGCAAATTCGCATCCAGATTCGATAAGGGTTCATCCAGAAGCAACACGCGTGGTTCAACGACTACCGTTCGTGCAATGGCGACCCTTTGTTGCTGACCACCAGAAAGTTGCGAAGGTCGGCGTTCGGCCAAATGAAAAAGCCCGACGAGGTTGAGCGCTTCATCCACCCGTTTTTTGATTTCCGGTTTCGGCACTTTGCGTTCTTCTAAGCCATACGCCACATTCTGGCGCACCGTCATATGCGGCCATAACGCGTAGCTTTGGAACACCATGCCTACGTTGCGCTTCCACGGTGGCTGTTCGATGACGTTTTCATCACCTAACAATATTTGTCCATTAGGGACGGGACCAAACCCCGCGATCGCGCGGAGCAGGGTAGATTTACCTGAACCGGAAGGACCAAGAAAGGCGAAAAACTCTCCGGGCTGGATGTCCAAATTCACCCCTTTTAGCACCTCGGTTTCCCCAAATGCTAACGTGAGATCCTTAATGGTAATGCCGACTTGTTGGCTGTTTTCTAAACTCATGGGAAATTCCTTTTCTCTTAATGACTCTTTTCGCTGTGAGCTTGGCGAGTACGTTCAACAATGGTGTGCGACAAGTACGTCGCTAACCCAACAATCACTACGGCAATCACACCCAAAGCAGCACCGGGACCCCGCCCAGCAGCGCTTTGCATGAAGATGTACAAGCCGTAGGCCAATGGGGCATCCGATTCTTGTGCAACGAGCATAATGGTGGCGGAAAGCTCAACCGCGGCAGTGGCAAATGCGGTGACAAACCCTGCCAAAATACCTGCCGCCATTAGTGGCACGACAATGCGTCGGATGGTTCGAGAGCGGGTTGCTCCTAGGTTTTCAGATGCTTCTTCAAGTGAAGGGCTAACCTGCTGTAACGCGGCCACACAGGAGCGAAGCGCATAAGGTAAGCGCCGTACAGACAACGCAATCACAATGATTCCCCACCACGTTGCCATCGATGTACCGACAATCGGTAATTCAACGTCATAGAAGGTACGCAAATAGCCAATGCCGAGAACAACACCTGGTACCGCGAGAGCAGCCATGGCACCAAAATCGAGCCATTTTCGTCCCACCATTTTTGTGCGCCAGACAAGGTAAGCGATCGCGGTGCCCAAAATGACATCGATAATGCCCGCTAGACCAGCGTAAAGCAGAGTATTGGTGATGAAGTCAGAAGCTTGAGTGATCGCGGTGGTGTAGTGATCAATTGTGAAGCCGTCTGGGAGTGGGCTAAAGCTCCAAATCGTACCAAACGAAAGCAGCAACAAAGCAAAGTGCGGAGCCAAAACCAACATGAGGATCAGGGCAATCACCGCATAGCAACCCACCATTTCCATAGGGCGAAGCTCACGCTTGGATAAACCGCCGCCGCCTTTTTGTGTTGTGGAGTAGTCTTTTCCTTTTAACGCTTGGAAAGAAACCCAAAGTGCAAACACAGAAAACGCCACGAGAATAACCGAAATAACGTACCCCATCGGATCAGAAATACCCACCGATGAAATGCGCAAATACGCTTGTGGAGCCAGCATGTTGTTTACGTTGAGTAAAAGTGGTGTGCCTAAATCATCAAACACTTTTACAAACACCAGCGACGCCCCCGCAACATAGCCAGGCATAGCGAGTGGGAACACTATTCTTCTAAACAATTTTAAGCCTGAAGAACCCAGTGATTGCGCCGATTCTTCCATTGAGCGATCAATGTTTTGCAATGCGGCAGATAAGTTAATCAGAATGAATGGGAAATAGTGAACGCTTTGAACAAAGATAACGCCATTCAACCCCTCCATAATCGGGATTGTGAAACCGAAATATTCGTCCAAAAGCAAATTCATTGTGCCGTTTTCACCAAACAGCAATTGCATCGCGACGGCGCCAATAAAGGGCGGCATGATAAGAGGCACAATACCTAAGGTTTGAATCAGCACCGTACCTTTAAACTGGAATCGGCTGGTGAAATACGCCAAAGGCATGGCAATAATAGACGCCACCACCACCGACATGAAGGCAACGTAGAAAGAGTTAAAGAAAGATTCTTGGAACAAAGAAGAACCAAAAAAATCTTGAAAGTTAACCAGTGAAAAGCTGCCTTCTTGATCTTGGAAAGCAACAAAAATGACCTTTAACACGGGCACAAAAAGAAAAACGATGATGAACAAGGCGATGATGATGGCGGATAAATATAATCCCCAATCTTCACGAATTTTTTTCAGCAAACCACGGCCTTTTTGTCCTGTGTCGTCTTTTGACTGTGGAAGAGAGACACTACTCATAAGAAACTCCATGTTCTTGAGATAAAAATTCCCCCCAGCACCACGCAATTACGTGGTGCTGACCTACAAATGGGGGGAATCAGATGTTGTAGAGCGGAAAAGGCTTACAGCATATCCATTGCTTGTTCGGCAAGCGCTTTGGCTTTGTCGTAATTAACGACGACTTTTTTATCCCAAGCTTGCTCAATTTCAGCCTGACGAGCGCCGACTTTGTCGGTTTTCTTCTTACGCTTTTTGGTGAAGATACCGGCAAAATCAGGGTCACTGGCTTCTTGTGCTGTGATGGGCATTTGATTGATTAATGCTTTAGCTTGAGCAACCAGCTCTAGCGCTTTGGCATTGTTTTGAGATTTCGCTTTGGATTCAGCCTCTTGAATGGCTTTCGTTGCACTGCGCAACTCTCCCATACGGTAGGTGATCATGACGTCGAACAAGCTATTGACGACGTTGTAGCGAGATTTGGATAGGTTGAGATCGAAATCCACCGTTCCAAGCTTTTCACCTGTAAATGGGTTTGGAAAACCTTCAGGCGTTTTGCTGTATACATTTGGGTTGACGGGTAAGCGCTGAATCCCTTCATCGAGAAGGAGTTCTTGCCCTTCGTCAGAGAGTAGGAAATCAATAAAAGCGCCTGCCGCTTCTTGGTTCGGTGCATTTTTGACTTTACCAACGTTAGCGGGAACAAGTGCCGTCACTGTCGGATAGTGGAAGTCGACCGGGAAACCTGTTGCTTTCGACGACAGACCAAAGAAGTCAATCACAATACCCACACCAAATGAGCCACTGTTTACGCCATCTGGCACACCAAAACTTCGCTCGGTGACTACGCGGAAGTTACCTGAAATGGCTTTTAGCGTTGCCCAACCATCTTCCCAGCCCTTACCTTGAAGGATCGCTTCTACCGTTAGGTGAGTGGTTCCTGAGCGTGAAGGTGCCGACATTCCCACGTGTTTGTGGTAAACGGGGTCAGCCAAATCTTCCCATTCATTGGGAATAGGCAGCTTTTTGGCTTTCATGTAGCGTTCGTTCCACATCATTCCGTAGCCCGAAAGCGCAAACCCTTTGTAGTAACCGTCTGGGTCATTAATAGGAAATGATCCTACTTTCTCGGGAATACCGGTTACTGAGGATTGGTACTGTGCCAGTAAGTCGTTGTCTTTTAGCACTTCAAAAGCATCGGGGGCTGAGGCCCAGAAAATATCGGAGTTGTTACGAGAAGCCGTTTCTTGCAGATACTTGATACCGGATGTGGTTTTTTTCTTTAAGATTTCGACTTTTACGTTGGGGTATTTTTTTTCAAACGCTTTTTTATAAACGTCGGTCACGTCATTGGAAAACGAGGTGACGATCACCAAGTCTTTGTCCGACATTGCCCAAGCGGATGCGCTGCCCATTGCGAGCATCATTGTGCTGGTTAGTGTCAGCAGTTTGATTCCATGTTTCATTGTGCACTCCATTTTTATCAACGTAGGGTTATCCATGTGCGGGTTACCAGCGATTTGCGCGATAACCTATCGTTAATAGTTCAAATGTTATGCCAATGTTAAATTTAAATTAATTCCTTTAATTTTAGTGTCTTATGGTTTTTCGACTTCTTGCAGTGTGTCAAATGACGACGAATGTGATCTGTGAGTAGGTCATTGATGACCTACTCTTCTAGCAAAACGTAATCTTCTTTTTTCAAGCCAAACTTTTTCATTCTTAAGTACAGATTCTTACGTGGAATATCTAAATGTTCTGCTGTTGCGCCAATATGACCATCAAATTGAATCAAGGTATGGTGAAGGACGGAAAACTCAAATTGCGTCATTTGATGCGCCAAACTGTGACATTCTTGCTGGTTACTGGTGAAGATAAGATCCGATATGCCCAAAACGATCCGATCTGCTTCGTTCATCAGTTCGCGCACATTCCCAGGCCAGTCGTGAGACATGAGATGCTGGAAATGCATCGGTGTTAGGGTGGGGGCTTTCTGCCCAAGGCGCTTTTCGGCGCCGTGAATGAAATACCCCAATAGCATCGGGATATCAGACTTTCGGTCTCGCAGTGGTGGGATGTCTAGGTTGGCGACGTTTAGGCGGTAGTACAAATCTTGTCTGAAAACGCCTCGTTGTGATAGGTCGAATAAGTCGTCTTTTGAAGCGGAAAGAACTTTCAAATCAACTTTTACGACTTGGTTACTGCCCACTCGTTCTAGCTCACCTTCTTGAATGACTCGCAGTAAACGTATTTGAGCGGATAACGGCATGCTTTCTATTTCATCGAGAAATAAGGTGCCGCCAGAAGCGTACTCTATTTTTCCTATTCTCTTTTTACTGGCTCCGGTAAAGCTGCCTGCTTCATGACCAAACAGCTCCGACTCAATCAGATTTTCTGGCATAGCGCCGCAGTTAATGGCGACAAATGGTTTATCACTGCGTTCAGACTGGCTGTGTAAGGTACGGGCGATTTTCTCTTTGCCTGTGCCTGTTTCTCCGTTGATCACAATGTTGACATCGGCATTAGCGAGGGTCATTAACCGGCTTTTGAGTTTCTGCATGGAATCGGATTCGCCGATGAGCAGTTCATCCAATGTGATGTTACGAGGATTCCTTTGTTTCAGCCTTCGGTTTTCCAGCGTGAGGGCACGATGCTGAATGGCTTTGGTTGCAAGCCCGATAAGATGCTCGGGTCTGAGCGGTTTTTCGACAAAATCAAAGGCACCTTGTTTAATGCATTGCAACGCGGTTTCGATGTCCGCATGACCTGAAATTAGAATCACGGGCAACTCTGCGTCGAGTTGCTGTAGGTGTTGTAAGAACGTCATGCCATCCATGTTGGGCATTCTGATGTCTGAAATGACAATGCTATTGGCGTTATATTGAATGCAAGGAAGTGCTTTGTCGGCAGAAGCAAATGCCGTGACGATCATGTCATTCAGTTCTAGGATCTCGCTCAGGCTTTCTCTGAGTTCTTTATCGTCTTCCACCAGTACTACATGGGTTTGAGACATACCATGACCTCCGTTCCCTTGTTAATTTCAGACTGCACAAAGATCGTGCCGCCGAAATCTTGAATTATGTTATGTGTTATCGACATCCCGAGCCCTAAGCCACTGCCCACCTCTTTTGTGGTGAAGAAAGGTTCAAAGATTTGGTCGATTTGTTCTTGATTCATACCACACCCATTATCGGTGATACACAGGTTGATCCAGTCGGTCGATTGATGGGCTGAAATGGAAATAGAGGGATGAAATTCATCGTCTCCTAGTCTCTGCTGAATGGCGTCTAAGCTATTACTGATGGCGTTGACCAAGACCTGCTCTAGCCGTATTTCGTTGGCACGAACACATAAATCGGTTGGAATATCGATGGTGACCCAATCCTCTGGCAAGCTTTCTGTGAATAAATCTATGGCGTTGATCACCGCTTTGTATACGTAGGTTCTTTGGGTTACGTCGTCTGTTTTGCGAGCAAAGGATTTAAGGTGTTGGCAGAGTTTTGTCGCTCTGTCGGTGATGCGTTCTATTCGGTCCAATTTTTCTTGCGCTTGCTCTGGTTGCTGTTTACTTAAGTATTGAGAGGCGAGATAGCTGTTCGAACGAATGGCGGCTAATGGCTGACTAAATTCATGCACGATGCCTGAGGTTAGTTGCCCGAGCACGGCCAGTTTAGCGGCTTGAACCAATTCTTCTTGGGTTTCTTTTAAATTGTTTTCTGCTTGCTGGCGCTGCTCAATTTCATCTAAAAGCTGGTGGTTTTTTTCTTCTAGAGCACTGGTACGTTGCCTCAATTGCCTTGCGGTTTGGTTAAATACATTGGTGGCGTGCGCCAACGAGGCCACTTCATCTTGCCCCGCTATTTTTAACGGTGTTTGCAATTCGCCTTGCGCCAAATGTCGCATGCTTCGGAGTACGGTGGCTAAACGGCTGAGGAGCTGGTTTTTAAGGTACAAAGCAACGAATATTGTCAGTATGGCAATAGTGCCGATGGTGACGTTGAGTTGAGTTCGGCTGGTGTTCACGATATCGGTAATGCTGCTTGCGGTATTGGTTGCCTGTGCTTCGGCTTCGCGCACGGCTTCTGAAATGAACTGGCGAATGCTTTGAATGAGTGCTCGGTTTTGAGCAAGCAATTCTTGGTTCCCTTCATCGAGAGATAATACTCTGAGTGCTCGCTGAATGGGGGTATTACTCCCAGTAACGTGGTCGTTGAGCTGCGACGCAATTTGACGAATGGTTACCGTGCTAGGAAGTGGCTTGAGTGCACTGATTTGTTGATAAATGGTCACCATGGTTTCATCGATCATGCTTTGCGCTGCCAAAATGTCGGTTTGGCTTGAAAACAGAGAGACACGCTGGAGAAGATCCAGCACTAGGTTTACATCGGCTTCTAGCTTTAAAAGTTGGCTCTGGCTGTTGCTCTCAAATTGAAGAGAGGCAAATTCAGATTTAGACAACACCTGACTCTTTTCGAGTTTGTCCATTAACAGTCCGAGGTTGAACTGGCTTTCTTCCGTAAGCGGAATGACTTCATCTACAAAATCGATTTGTGCCCAATATAACTGTTGCCTAAGTTGTTGCTGGCGCTCTTGAATCAGTAGCTTTTGCTCGGTATTGGCATAGATTTTACGAATGTTTTCCTTGAGTTCTGAAGCGAGCCGTTGCATTTCTTGATGATGTTTGGGAGACAGCTTTTGCGGGTCTAAACTGCTCAGCTTGGGGAGCGTATTTTGTAAACTTTGATTGGCCTCCTGAAGCGCACTGGCGGACTTGGCTAATGCCAAGTGAGTAGCGTCTGTCGTTATCTGACCGCCCAACTCTGCAAACTTGGCAGCAGCGACCATAACCGGAAGCTGTTTTTGCCCCCAAGTTTCTGAAGAAGAGGCGAGGTGTTGAAGTGTGACGACGTTAGATACCACCATACCAATGGCAATACAGCCTAGTGCCATAAAAAGTGCAAAGATTCTAAGCGCGATACTGTGGCGTTTTTTCATGGCGAAACCTCACGAGAAAGCTGCTCTAGCTCGGATATGGCGGACTCTAGATCAGCATTCATTTGCGACTGCCATAGTCCCGTTATTCGCTGATAAAAATCTTCATAGCGGTGCACGCTACTGAGTTTTTGGTTGAGAGTAGGGTCGGAGGCTACGCCTTCTTCGACAGGAATTTGGCTAATTGACACCCATATGTCGTCTAATTTTTGTTTTTGGGGCGATGAGAGTGGTTGCTGATGGATGTGGTGCCATGTGACCCAAAACCGATGTAAAGCATCCAGTCGATGTGTGATCCATTGGTCGAACAAAGCGTTGACGGTGTGATATCGGCTGGCGGAAAGCTCGCTATTGAAATCTGACGTACCACTTTTTTCTGCCATCTCAACGCCCACTTTAAAAGGAATTCGATTGATGTTGGGTTGATTGAGCAAGGCTTGCCCCTCACCAGACAATATGAAATCAACAAAGGTATGGCGAATAGCATTAGAAGGAGACTGCTTGGTGATGCCGATTTGTGCCGGAATAAGTGGCGAATCGGGGAACGGATGAAACCCAACCGGAGCTTGATTGGCTAACGCGCTGCGATAGAAAAAGTCGACGACAGGGGCAACCGTAAAGCGCTGCCTTAAAATGCCTTCCCGTACGCCAAAGCTGCGCGCGGTGATGGTGCTTAGATTCCCCCCGAGTTTTAACAATAGTTTCCAGCCTTCTTCCCAGCCGTATTGCTGCAATACAAGTTCGATAACCAGATGGTTGGTGCCGGAGCGAGAAGGCGCACTCATGGCTATTTGGTTTTGAAAACTTTCAGAGGTGATCACTTCCCAGCTGGTGGGGGTGGGTAGATTGATCTGTTTAAGTCTCTCGGTATTCCAAAAGAAGCCAAACTGCGACCACGCAAAGGTATGGCTCTGTTGGATGAAACCTGCAATGGCAAGCTGAGCCATGGCATCGGATGAGCTGAGCCAAATGAGGTCGGCATTTGGGCTTCGGCGCTGTTCTAGGTGCGCCATTAAAGCGGGTGTTTTTTTATTGATGAAGCGAAGGTGCGTATTGGGGTATTTATCCTGAAATGCCTCTCGAATAGGAGAGTAAAAGCTTTCAGGGAATGAAGTGAGCACTACGATGTCGTTCGATTGGATATTACTGGCAACAGCCATATTATGGGGCGTTACCATTGTGGAAAACAGCCACCCCAAACTTACACACAATGTGCAGATAATCCGTTTCATGATAAAAAACCCAGTTACGTCACTGAGATTATTATGTTGAAAATTTGAGCTTTTAACAGAAATGAAACAAAAAAATGTGAGCCCGAAAAATC
This sequence comes from Vibrio sp. vnigr-6D03, assembly GCF_002835515.1. Lineage (NCBI taxonomy): Bacteria > Pseudomonadati > Pseudomonadota > Gammaproteobacteria > Vibrionales > Vibrionaceae > Vibrio > Vibrio sp. vnigr-6D03. Next base: position 2,245 of record NZ_PIZL01000025.1, on the reverse strand, counting down.
GGGCTCACATTGAGGTGTTTGCTTTGCCGGGGCGGTTACAGTGCGTTTAAGTGCGTAAGAAATGGTTCGGCTGGCATAAAACCAGTGAGGCGTGCATTGGGCAAATATTCCCCATTTGCATCCCAAAACTCAATAGTGGGTAACCCCAATACTTCGAGTTTTTGCAGCAACTCAATGTCTTCTGGCATGCTTCTCGTGACATCGGCTTGAAGCAATACATAGCCCTGCAGTTTTGCTTCCACTTCAGGGGCGTGGAAGGTGTATTTTTCAAATTCTTTACACGCGACACACCAATCGGCATAGAAATCGAGCATGACGGGTTTCCCTGCCTGCTTAGCAGCCAGCAGTTCTGCTTCTAGCGCTGCAAGGTTTTTGACTCGTTTGAACGCCACGGTTGGTTCGGCTTGGGCAACCGCAGATGGGTTCCACCACTGAGAAAGAATAGGCTGTGCAGATGCGACAATACCGAGCATGGCAATAATGCCGACTAAGCTTTGCTTCCAACCACCAAATGGCAAGCTGTTCTTCGCATGGTAAAGCCAGCCAAATGCGCCTAAACCAAGTAGCGACCACATAATTTGAGTCCAGAGCTCTGGAAGAATTCGCTCGAGTAGGAAAATCGGTGCGGCAAGTAAAATGAACCCGAACATCACTTTAACGCGATCCATCCAACCTCCAGCTCTTGGCAGAAGCTTATTACCAAATACAGCTACTGCAATGAGTGGAATGCCCATACCGAGCGCTAGGGCATACAATGCAACGCCACCCGTGAGCATATCGCCGCTTTGAGCAACATACAAAAGTGCGCCAGACAGCGGAGCCGTGGTACAAGGTGAGCACACTAAACCTGAAATCGCACCCATAGCAAACACGCCGGCATTGCTGCCACCTTGTTGTTTGTTGCTAAGGTTATTAAGCCAAGTTTGAACTCCGCTTGGTAATTGAAGGGTGTAAGCCCCAAACATGGAAGCGGAAAGAGCAATAAACAGCACACTTAAGCCAATCAACACATAGTGGTGCTGCATGGCGGCTTGGAATTGAAGCCCAGCCGAAGCAACGACTAGCCCAAGAATAGTGTAGGTGAGCGCCATCCCTTGAACGTACACAAACGACAAGCCAAGCGCACGTTTCTGCGAGATTTGGCCACCGCCCAATACGATACTGGTAAGGATTGGGTACATTGGCAGAACACAAGGCGTGAAAGCTAAACCCACACCCAAAGCAAAGAATAGTAATGGCGTCCACCAACTGTTGGCCAGTTTGTCCGCAAACCCTGATTCTTGTGATTGTGAAATGGTTGATGAAGCAGGCGAACTTTTGGATTCCGAGCTATTTGATTTTGAGTTGCTAGGAGTTGCATTCACTGAACTTGATGAGTCATTACCCCCTGTGGAAGTAAATGCTGAAATCGGCACAGTGCGAATTTCTGGTGGGTAGCAAAATCCTGCTTTTGCACAGCCTTGATAGCGGACTTCCAGCTCTGCGTTACTTGTAGCTGACAGCAGCGGCACGGTAACGGTGAGCGGAGAAGTATAGATTCGAACATCGCCAAAAAACTCGTCTTTGTACGGTTGACCATCTCGCATTTCAATTGAACCAATTTCGGCACCATTTGCGGAGACCGAAATACGTTCTTGATAAAGGTAGTATTCATCTTTGACCTGCCATTCAAGGCGAATGCGATCATTGTCTTGGAAAAAGTTAAATGGGAAGGCTTCGTCTACAGGGACAAATTGATTCGGTGAGTTATCGAAGCTGGGCGTGAACCCTTGAGCATTGTTCGAAAACAATTCAGCAGATGCTGGTGCAGTAAGCCACACACTCAATACCAGCCAATATAAAAATGATCGCAGAGTTTTCATTACATTACTTGTCAAAAAATGAATACCTTATCAGACCTGATAGAGGCGCAATAAGTTTCATCATATACCCAAGTAACCTCAATATGCTAGGTTCAGCGAGTATTGCTTGGTTTTTAGGCAAGGCATTGATTTGTCGATTTAGTGGTTCTAAATCAAAAATCGATAACGCAGCATAAAAGCCAAGCAATCTCGCCCTTGGGAGCCTATCTTTTGTCTACTTTCATCGTCAAAAAGCTTTGATAGGATGGGTTTAAATAGAGAGGCTAGGACTGAGGTTGGCGATAGAGCTCTGAATCCTGCATATTGAGGTCACTTGGGTATCATTGCGTTTAGCATTAGAAAAAAAGGAGCGCAGTGCGCTCCTTTCAGACTGCTGACAAAGG